>JASLHP010000063.1 GCA_030149625.1 Solirubrobacteraceae bacterium | reverse complement strand
TTGGCGTCCTCCCAGGCGACGAAATCTCCGTTCATCCATATGAGGTCGGTGGGCTCCACGTTCATCGCGCTCCTATTTGACGTTTTCGAGCACTGTCCTGGTTGCCTGCTCAGTTCCAGCGGTGCCACCCAGATCGGGCGTGCGCAGGCCCCCGGCGAGTGCCCTCTCAACGCCCGATTCTACAGCCGCGGCCTCGCTTTCCAAGCCCAATCCATGGCGCAGCAGCATCGCCGCCGACAGGAACATCGCCAGCGGGTTGGCGACACCGCGGCCGGCGATGTCGGGGGCGGAGCCGTGAACGGGCTCGAACAGTCCCGGGCCGTCGGCTCCCAGCGATGCGCTCGGGAGCATGCCGATCGAGCCGGTCAGCATCGCGGCCTCATCGGAGAGGATGTCTCCGAACATGTTCTCGGTGACGATCACATCGAAGCCCGTCGGCGCCGACACCAGCTGCATCGCGGCGTTGTCCACGAGCACGTGCTCGAGCTCGACGTGGGGAAACTCGCGCGCATGCAGCTCGCTTACGAGCTGGCGCCATAGCCGCGAGGTCTCCAGCACGTTCGCCTTGTCGACGCTCGTCACCTTCGGCTCGCCGGAGCGACGCTCGGCGGCCGCGAAGGCGCTGCGCGCGATGCGTTCGATCTCCTCGCTGCTGTAGGCGCACACGTCCGACGCGAACGTGTCCGTGCGCGTCTTCTCGCCAAAGTAGATGCCGCCCGTGAGCTCGCGCACGACGAGCAGGTCGGTCCCATCGATGCGCTCGCGTCGCAACGGCGAGGCGTCGTACAGTGCCGGCAGCGGCTTGACGGGACGCAGGTTCGCGTACAGCCCGAGTCCCTTGCGCAGGCCGAGCAGTCCCTGCTCGGGGCGCGGCCGGCTCGGGTCGGTCGTGTCCCACCTGGGGCCCCCCACCGCGGCGAGCAGCACCGCGTCCGCGGTCTTGCACGCGTCCAGCACCTCGTCCGTCAGCGCCACGCCGTGCGCATCGATCGACGCGCCGCCGAACACGTGCTCCTCGAACTCGAAGTCGCCGAGCCCGCTCAGCAGCTCGAGCGCCGGCGCCATGATCTCCGGGCCGATCCCGTCGCCGGGAAGGGTGACGATGTGGTGTGCCACGGCGCGCGACGCTAGCAGGCGCGGCTCATAGAGCGCTCGTCACCGGCACGCGTGGCGTTCGCGCCTCCCGCGCTTGCTCGTAACCCGCGATCGCCTCGTCCTGCTGCAGCGTCAGCGCGATGTCGTCGAGCCCGCCGAGGAGGCGATGGCGGATCTCGTGGTCGATCTCGAACGGCACCTGACGACCGGCGAAGCGGACCTCCTGCTCGCGCAGGTCGACCTGGCCGTGGCCGGCGCGCGCGAGCGCTTTGCAGTCCTCGTCGGCGAGGACGACGGGGAGCAGTCCGATCTTGGTGCAGTTGGAGTAGAAGATGTCCGCGAACGACGGCGCGACGATCGCCTGAAAGCCGTAGTCCTGGAGTCCCCACGGGGCGTGCTCGCGCGATGAGCCGCAGCCGAAGTTCTCTCCGGCGACGAGGATCGGGTTGGGCGGCAGATCCCAGTCGGGTTCTTTGGCCCAGTCGTAGAACAGGAACTCGCCGAAGCCGGTGCGCTCGACTCGCTTGAGGAACTGCTTGGGCATGATCTGGTCGGTGTCCACGTCCGCACGGTCGAGGTGGCTGACCGGCCCGCTGATCGTCTCGATCGGTTCCATCATCGGTCTCCTTTCGGCCGAACCCCGCCGAACACGGCGGCCTCGGCCCACTTGAAGTGCACTTCGACGTCGTCGAAGCCGGCATCGCGCAACCAGCGCAGCTGATCCTCGACGGTGTCGGGGCGGTCGTCGTCGTCCTCCAGCTCGAGCTGCTCATGCGTGTGGCCGCCACCGTTCTCGCGGTCGGCGCGGACGGCGTTGGCGAGCATCTGCTCGTCGAACAGGCCCCGTAGCGGACCGGCGATCGTGACGTAGTCCATGTTCACGAACATGCCACCGTCCTCGAGGAGTGCCAGCAGCTCGGCGAACAGAGCCGGCTTGCGCTCCGGTGGTAGGTGGTGGATGGCAAGGCCGGAGACGATCGCGTCATAGCGCCTGTCTGGCAGCCCGTCGCGCCAACTTGGATCGTCGAGGTCTCCCCGAACGGCCTGCCAGTGTCCGGCGTGGCTCGCCAGCTCTGTGTCGAGGCGCGCGAGCATCGGCTCGGAGAAGTCGACGAGCACGCCGCGCGCGCCGGGATGAGCATCGAGCACGAGCTCGCTCATCGCGCCGGCGCCGCAGCCGACATCGAGAAAACGCTCGACCGGGCGCGACCCGCGCTCGAGCAGCAGCCTGATGACTTCCTCCTGCACGTCGAGCTGCGGCAAGAGGATCGCGCGGCGCTCGGCGAAGCTCGCGGCGAGACCCTCGTGCTGCCAGTGTCCGCCCGGCCGGAGCGGCTCGGCGCGCAGTCCGCCTCCGGCGCTCACGACCACTCCCGGATGTCCACGAAGCGCCCCTCGATGGCGGCCGCGGCGGCCATCTGTGGCGAGACGAGGTGGGTACGTCCGCCGCGCCCCTGGCGCCCCTCGAAGTTGCGGTTGGACGTGGAGGCGCAGCGCTCGCCGGGGGCGAGGATGTCTGGATTCATGCCGAGGCACATCGAGCAGCCGGCGACGCGCCAGTCGAAGCCGGCGTCGCGGAATACCTGGTCGAGGCCCTCGGCCTCGGCCTGCGCCTTGACCTGCTGAGAGCCCGGCACGACCATCGCGTTGACCGATGGCGCGACCTTCCTGCCGGCGATGACCTTGGCGGCGGCGCGCAGGTCGCCGATGCGCGAGTTGGTGCAGGAGCCGATGAACACGCGATCGATGGCGATCTGCTCGATCGGCGTGCCGGGCTCCAAAGCCATGTAGTGAAGGGCCCGCTCGGTGGCCTCGCGATCGGCGGGACTGTCGAACTCCTCCGGCGCCGGCACCCTGTCGGTGACGGCGCGGACCATCCCGGGGTTGGTGCCCCAGGTGACCTGTGGCGAGATGGCGCCGGCGTCGATCGCGACCTCGCGGTCGAACTGAGCGCCAGCCTCGGTCCTCAGCTCGCGCCAGCGCTCGACGGCGACGTCCAGGTCGGCGCCCCGCGGCGCGCCCGGGCGCGGTCCGCCGGCCTGCTCGGCGTCGCGGAACCAAGCGAAAGTGGTCTCGTCGGGAGCGATCATGCCGGCACGCCCGCCGCCCTCGATCGTCATGTTGCAGACGGTCATGCGGCCCTCCATCGACAGCGCCTCGATCGCGGCGCCGGCGTACTCGACGGCGTGGCCGGTGAGACCGCCGACACCAAGCCGACCGAGCGTCCCAAGAATCAGGTCCTTGGCGGTGACGCCGAAGCCGGGCAGGCCCTCGTAGCGGATCAGCATCGACTTGGGCTTCTGTTGGACCATGCACTGCGTCGCGAG
>JASLHP010000052.1 GCA_030149625.1 Solirubrobacteraceae bacterium | reverse complement strand
GCCTGCGCCTCGCCGGCGGTCGTCTGCAACTCGGCGCGCTCGAGCGCGCCGCGCAGCGTGGCGGCGTCGGGCGTGCGTACGCGCACCGAGCCGCCGACGTGCGCCGTGAGCTCGGCGAGCGAGGACTCCACTACGAGCCGCCCGCGGTTGACGATCAGCACCTGATCGACCGTCTGCGCGACCTCAGCCAGCACGTGACTCGAGACGAGCACCGTGCGCCCCTGCGCGGCGAACGCGCGCAGGAAGTCGCGCAGCCAGCGCACGCCCTCCGGGTCGAGGCCATTGGCGGGCTCGTCGAGGATCAGCAGCTCGGGATCGCCCAGCAGCGCCGCCGCGAGCCCCAGCCGCTGGCGCATGCCCAGCGAGTAGCCCTTCACGCGCCGGGCGCCCGCCTCGTGCAGCTCGACCAGGCGCAGCACCTCATCCGCGCGCGCGTCCGGCAGCTCGGCTGCGCGGCTGAGCGTGCGCAGGTGATCCCGGCCCGAGCGGCCCGGGTGAAAGTCGGTCGCCTCGAGCACCGCGCCGACACGCAACGACGGACGCTGCAGCTGCGCGTAAGCGCGCTCGAACACGAGCGCGCGCCCACTCGTCGGCGCCGCCAGGCCAAGCAACATCCGCAGCGTCGTCGTCTTGCCGGCGCCGTTCGGGCCGAGAAAACCCGTGATCGTGCCCTGCTCCAGCTCGAACGACAGATCCTCGACGGCCGCGAGTTTGCCGAAGCGCTTGCTCAGCGACTCGGCGCGGACTACCGTGCCCACAAGCTCGTCACTGCGCGCGACTGCGGCAATCGTTCACACAGGCAGCGTAGTCCAGGCGCCGGCCAGCCTTGCCCGCCACGGCTTCGCGGGCCGCGCTGGCCCCTTGCGCCGACGAGGAGATACAGTCGCCGTCATGAACCGCGCGCACGGCCTCGTCTGCTCATCCGGCTGGTGGGCGCGCAGCGTCGAGCGCGAGCTGTTGCCATGGGGGCTCGCCGGCGCAGAATCAGGCGCGCGTGATCAGGCCGACCGCGATCGAGCCGGCGCGGCGGCCGACGCGACCGGCGATGGGCTGCTGAGCATCTCGAGCGCCTGCACGCAGCGCTCGGCCGCGTGTCCGTCGCCGTAGAGCGCCGGGCGCTCAGCCGGCGGCTCGCGCGCGAGCGCCGCCAGCGCCGCCTCGGGGTCGAGATCGACGAGCGTGTTCCAGCCGGTCTCGACGGTCTCGACCCACTCTGTGCTCGCGCGCAGCGTCACGCACGGCACGCCCGCGAGATAGGCCTCCTTCTGCACGCCTCCGGAGTCGGTGAGCACGGCGCGCGCATGGCACAGAAGCGCGCTGAACTCGATGTAGCCGAGCGGCTCGCCGAGCGTGACTCCGTCGGTCGACTGCAAGCCGGCGAGCAGGCCGGCGTCATGCAGGCGCGCGCGTGTGCGCGGGTGCAGGGGGAACAGCACGGGCGCTGGCAGAGCGCGGATCAGCTCGACGAGCGCGCGCAGGCGGAGGGGATCGTCGACGTTACCGGCGCGGTGCGCGGTCAGCAGCACGTAGGAGCCGGGCGCGAGCCCGTACGCGGCCGCGGTCTCGACATTCGCGCGCGCCGTTGGCTGCCAGCGCAGGGCGACGTCGACCATCACGTCGCCGACCACGATCGCGCGTGCGGCCAGCGACTCCGCTCGGAGGTTCTCGACGGCGAGCCGTGAGGAGCACAGCAACAGCGTCGCGAGGTGGTCGGTGAGCACGCGGTTGAGCTCCTCGGGCATCGCGCGGTCGAACGAGCGCATGCCCGCCTCGACGTGCACCACCGGCACCGACGCCTGCGCGGCGGCGAGCGCGCCCGCGAGCGTCGAGTTGGTGTCGCCGTAGACGAGCACCGCCTGCGGGCGCTGCTCGGCGAGCAGCGGCTCGAGCGCGGCCAGCATGCGCGCTGTCTGCGACGTGTTGGAGCCGCCGCCGATCGCCAGCTCGCGGTCCGGGCGCTCGAGCCCGAGCTCGGTGAAGAACACGCGCGAGAGCGAGTCGTCATAGTGCTGGCCCGTGTGCACGAGGATCTCTTCGTGACGCTCGCGCAACGGCCCGGAGACGGCGGCGGCCTTGATGAACTGCGGCCGGTTGCCGACGACGGTGAGGATGCGCACGCGGGTAGCGTAGTCCGCGGAGCAGCTAACCTGGAGACATGATGACCGCCGCTCAGCCGATGACCGAGCGTGGCGCCCATTACACGGCGCTGCTGGAGACGATCGATCGCCAGGGCGCGACGAAGCTGCACGCGCGCGAGCGCGAACTGCTGCTGGAGGCCGCCGACGCGCTGCTGTTCGGCGAGCCCGAGAACCAGCAGTCGCTGCGAGCGGCCGAGGAGCTGATCGAGTCGCTCGAGGAGAGCGAGCGCTGGACCGCGGAGAGCTGCGACCAGCTGCGCGAACATCTCTACGGCTGCGACGCCGCGGCCGACATCGCCTGAGCTCTCGCGGCCGACAGCGCGGGTCAGTGCCGTCGGGAGCCGTCCTCGCTCCCCTCGGCCCTGCGATGCAGCGCCGCCTCGACCTGTTCGTGGACGCGCCAGTGCCAGCCTTCGCGCAGCGCCTCGATCGCGGCCGGCTCGCGCTCGTCCCAGTTGCGGTGCAGCACCACCGCCGCGAAAAGAGCCTCGACGACGATGTTCGGGTGCTCACGCACGGCTAGGTTGATCACCGCGAACAGATCGGCGGGCTGGCGTAGCTCGTAGAGCTTGTCCAGCCCGACGTGACCGGCATCGAGGATCTCGATCAGGTCTGCCTCGGCGGTCGCCGAGCGAGTCTCCGCGAGTGCGATGAGCGCATCTCGATCCGCTGGCGCGAGCGCGTCGATCGCAGCATCGCGCTGCGCGTCGGACATCGAAGCGAACTCGTACAAGAACCGCAGCAGCCAATCCTCGCGCTCGGTGTCCACCGCGCTCTCTCCGGTTGCGGCCGCGCCGGTTGTCATCGATCTCGCCAAGCGGCAAGCGTACGCCGCGCGCTGGATGGGTTCTGCCGCGGCCTGGAGCGATCCGGCGCTGCGTGCTGGGTGCCTGATGATGCGTCGCCCCCGGGCCCGGGGGGCGAGGCACCGTCCGCGGCTGGATCCGGCGCTGCTCGCGCCCGCTACTTGCTGAACCAGGTGTCGGAGAAGCTGCCGCTGCTGATCGCCGACGGTTCGGCCTCCAGCGTGCCCGTTTCCGATTCCATCGTGATCGGTTCGAGGCCCGGCGTCGAAGTCGACACGAGCGAGCCGTTGACCGTCATGCCGGTGAAGGGGACAGTGCCGAAGTCGGACAGCGGCAGGACCTCGAAGACGCTCGACGGAGCCTCGGCGATCACCTCGGCGGAGCCCAGCTTGGCCGCCCTCAGGTACTTGATCTCGCTACGCGACCAGCCCTCAGTGGCGTCGCTCAGCGTCAGCTCGAACCGCGAGGTGAGCCCGAAGAACGCCTTGCCGAGATACGTCACGGACGCGGTGATGCTGTCGCCGGGCGCGACCGGCTCGGAGAGGCCGACGGAGCCACGGGGGTACATCTCGTACCACGCGCCATAGACCGGTTTGCCGTTCGAGCAGTTCGCTTCCGTGCCGGTCTGCTCGACTGTTTCCGTCGAGAAGCCGTCGAGTCCGACCCAAAAGGCCGAGTAGCCGCTGCGGGTCACGGCGCAGTCGACCGCCGGCTGCGTCCAGCTGGAGGAGACGCTGCTGTATGGGCCGACCCCGGTCAGCGCGTAGCCCGACCAGTTCGTGCTCGCGCCGTGTCTGATTCTGTGGTCCCGCGCGTGCGCGGAGGACGCCGTCCCGGCGGCGGACGCCGGCGCGACCGCCAGCAACGTACCGACGATCGTGGCCAGCGGCACAGCGCCGCGAAAAGATGGTGCACCCATTTTGGTCCTCCTTGCCCCGTTTATGAGGACCAGCGTCGATCCCCCGTGCGGCGGGATCATACCGGCTGTTGGCGCCGTTGGAAGCGGGTTTCGGGCCAGCGCCGAGCGTCGCGACAAGCCAGCGCGAGCGTCGTCACGCCAGCGCCGATATTCGCCACACGCCAGCGTCTCGGTCCGGGTCCGGGTCCGTGGTCCGGCTGGGCCTAAACGGTCGCTGCCGTGAGTTTTCTGCGCTTGGCGGCGTACATCGCGCGGTCGGCCGCGACTAGCACGTGCTCGGCGCTCTCGGTCCGTTGGTCGATCATCGCCACGCCGACGCTGCCGGACGGATGCACGACGACCTCGCCGAGATCGATCGCGCAGGCGGCGATCACGCGCATGAGGCCGTCCGCGACGAGCGTGCTGCCGCGCTCGTCGGCGTGCGGCAGCAGCACCCCGAACTCGTCGCCCCCGAGGCGCGCCACGAGATCGGTTTCGCGCAGGCGGCGCGTGAGCGCGGTGGCGATCGCCTTGAGCGTGTCGTCGCCGACCTTGTGACCGTGGCGGTCGTTGATCGCCTTGAACTCGTCCAAGTCGACCATCATCACGGCGGCCTGCTCGCCATAGCGCTGCGAGCGAGCCACCTGCAGCCGCAGATCGTGCTCGAACAGCCGGCGATTGCGAAGCCCGGTCAGCGGATCGTGGTCGGCGAGGTGACGCAGGTGATCCTCCATGCGCTTGCGCTCGGAGATGTCCTGCAGCTGTGCGATGAAATGCAGCGGCGTGGAGTCTCGGTCGCGCACCAGCGAGATCGAGAGGATCGCCGACAGCGTCTCGCCGGCGGCGTTGAAGTAGCGCTTCTCGATCTGAAACGCGGGAATCGCGCCGGCGAGCAGCTGCGCGTACTGCTCCGCATCGTTCGCGACGTCCTCGGCATGTGTGATCTCGGCGAAGCGACGACCGACCAGCTCGTCCGTCGTGTACCCGGTGATCTCGCAGAGGGCGCGGTTGACGAGCGTCCAGCGACCCTCGAGGCTGATCAGCCCGGTCCCGATCGGCGCTCGTTCGAAGACCTGCTCGAAGCGACCGTCGGACGGCCTTGCGACTCCATCGGCGGCGCGACGCTCGGTCACGTCGACGATCACGGCCACGCCGCAAGGAACGCCCGCGACTCCCGTGCCAGCGCCGGCCTGGCCGTCCAGGCGCAGCGGCCCGACGTCGACCATCAGCGAGCGGTCGTCGTCTGGGCTGAGGATCTCGCGCGAGCGCGTCTCGCCGTCGAGCGCTGAGCGGAACAGCGGCTCGATCAGACTCCACAGGCTCTCCGGGAACGCTCCGCCGACCGGCTCTCCCGCGCGGCGGGCGGACAGCTCTCCGTCCGTCGCGTGCGCCTGCGACTGCCCGGCGGAGAGGATGAAGCGCAGCTCGCGATCGAACACCAGCACACGAGCTCCGGGCAGCTCGCGCAATGCCGCGGCGGCGGCGCTGTCGGCGCTCGCGGCCACCCGGTCTGGATAGGCGCCCAGCTCTCGTGGCATGCGTCCATATCGGCCCGGCCGGCGGATGACTTGACGCCTGCACCCCAGTGAATTCGACTGTTTTGATTATTCAGGTGCCGCCCGAGCGCTGGTCGCCTCGGCTGCACCGGGCACGCTACGGATGGCTTCTCTCCCGTCCCGCGGCGATCCAGCAAACAGAACTTATCTGTTTATTTACACTTTTAGTGGCCGATCGCCTAATCTCGCTACATCTTTGAATGACGACCATGGGAGCGCGGCATGAGCACATCGTCCTCGGCAGCAGGTGAGACCCCGGTGGGATACGTTCCGCTCGAAGGCAGCGAGCGCAAGCCGCGGCCATCGTTCCGCGCTGTCGGTCCGGCCGATCCGGACGAATCTGTGAGGGTCGTGATCAAGGTCAGGCCGAAGCAACAGCTCCCCGACCCAGCCGTGCTCGGAGCGGTGCGGCCAAGCGAACGCGCGCCGGCGGCCGGCTTGCGGGCCCACGCGGAGAAGTACGGAGCCGAGCAGGCCGACGTCGACGCCGTCACGGAGTTCGCTCGCGAGCACGGCCTCGAGATCGAGGAGGCGGACGCGTCCTCTCGGCTGGTCGTGCTGCGCGGGACGGTCAGCTCGATGAGCGCCGCCTTCGCGACCACGCTCGAGCGGTTCGAGTCCTCGGAGGACGGCACCAGCTATCGCGGCCGTGTCGGCCACGTTCACGTTCCCGAGGCGCTGCAGCACGTGGTCACCGTCGTGACCGGATTGGACAACCGTCCCCAGGTCAAGCCGCGGCAGCTTCTCGCCACGCGCAAGCGGGGATTGCACAGGTACACGCCCCCCGAGCTGTGCAAGATCTACTCGTTCCCGGACGACCTGGACGGCAGCGGACAGTGCATCGGGCTGCTCGAGTTCGGCGGCGGCTACCAGCAAGCCGACCTGGACTACTACTTCGAGCACATGGGCGGCGCTCGCCCCGCGGTCACAGAAGTGTCCGTCGACGGCACCACCAACACGCCTGGCGGCGAAGCCGACTATGAGGTCGTGCTCGACATCGAGGTGGCCGGAGCCAGCGCCCCCGGCGTCTCGATCGCCGTCTACTTCGCGCAGTTCACCGCCGCCGGGTGGGTCGAGGCGATCACGAAGGCGATCCACGACAAGGTCAACAGCCCCTCTGTCGTGTCGATCAGCTGGGGCTACTCCGAACTCGAGGAAGTCGAAAACTTCGCTTGGACGGCCCAGGTGATGGACGAGGTCAACACCGTGCTGATGGAAGCCGCAAACCTCGGTGTCACGGTGATTCTCGCCGCTGGCGACGACGGCTCGATCGACGGCATCAAGGACGGCAAGGTTCACGTCGACTTCCCCGCCGCCAGCCCGTATGTCCTGACCTGTGGCGGCACCACGCTCTACGCCAGCGATGGCGAGCGCACGAGCGAGGTCGTGTGGAGCCAGGGAATCCGCGAAGAAGGCCCCGGTCATGGATCGACCGGCGGCGGGGTCTCCGAGCACTTTCCCGTGCCGCAGTGGCAGACAGGCTCGCCCGCCACGATTCCGACCTCGGCTTCGACGGGATTCGCCGGTCGCGGCGTACCCGACGTCGCGGCCGTCGCGGACGGCCGCACGGGCTATGCGCAGTACATCAACGGCAAGATGATCACCGACGGCGGCACCAGTGCAGCGGCGCCACTGTGGGCGGCGCTGATCGCGCGCATCAATCAGAGCCTTGCCGCGAAAGAGTCCGGGAAACGGGTCGGCTACTGGAACCCGCT
>JASLHP010000394.1 GCA_030149625.1 Solirubrobacteraceae bacterium | reverse complement strand
CGGCGCCGTCGAAGCTCGAGCGCAGGCGGATGGTGGCCGCGCGGGTGGCGCTCATGCCCACGATCCAGTCGGCCTCCGAGCGCGACCGGGCCGCCTCCTCGAGGTTCTCGAACTCCTGCGCCGGGCGCAGCGAGGCGAGCGCGCTCTTCATCGCGGCGCTCGTCATCGAGTTCAGCCACAGCCGCTTGACCGGCTTCTTGCCTTTGGCCTTCTCGAACAGGTAGGCGAATATCAGCTCGCCCTCGCGACCGGCGTCGCAGGCATTGACCACCTCCGCGACGTCATCGCGGCCGAGCTGTTTGGTGACCACAGACATCTGCTTGCGCGAGCGCTCGTCGCGCACCTCGAGTTTGAAGCGGTCGGGCACGATCGGCAGGTCAGCCATCCGCCAGCTCTTGAATTTGGCGTCGTAGGCTTCCGGTTCCGCCAGTTGCACGAGGTGCCCCACTGCCCAGGTGATCACGTGCTCGGGACCCTCGAGGAATCCCTCCTGCTTCTTGAAGGGCCCGGGCAACACGCGCGCCAAGTCCTGCCCCACGGACGGCTTCTCGGCGACCAGTAGCGTCTTCGACATGGCGGTCAGCGTAGCGGGCCGGTCATCCGCTCGTACATGGCCCCGTGCTGACCTGGCTGCCCTCACGCTCGTGCGCCTCGGCTTCGCGCAGTATGCCCGCCACGGTTTCGTTGGCCACGCCGTAGCCGCCGTGCACCTTGCTGTCGACCGTCGCCGCGAACACCGTCGTCAAGACGTGCCCGGCGACGTCCACGAGCGGACCGCCGGAGTTGCCGGGGCGCACAAGCCCTCGTAGCGGCGTCAGCAGCCGCGAGACCGGCCCTTCTCCATAGGCGTTCTGGGTGATCACGGTCTGCGTGAGCCCAATCCGTCCCGGCTGCACGTCGAACGGCCCGTTCTCGGGATAGCCGAGGATCGCCCCAGGAGTGCCCGACGCGGTGCCGGCCGCGAAGCTCAGCATCGGCAGGTTCAGTTCCGGCACGCGCAGCACGGCGATGTCGTGCTGCGGTTCGAACGCGACCGCCTCGGCGGGCAGGCTTGGCGATGCTCCGCCCACCTCCACGCTCGTATCGGTCTCCCCGGCGACGACGTGCGCGTTGGTCACGACCAGGTCGGGCGCCGCCACCCAGCCGGAGCCCTCGATCGCCAGGCCGCAGGCGGTCCCGTCGACGCGCACGACGCTGCGCGAGGCGCGGGCCACGCCGGGGGCGTGGGCGATCGCCGGCAGCGGCGCCGCCACGTCCGGTGACGGACCGCTGATCGAGGGGATCGGGTCGAGTCGCGCGAGCGCGTTCAGGATCGGTCCGGACGGTGGCAACAGCTCGTTGAGCCTGCGCAGGATCACCGAGCGCTGGATGTCCGCCTGCAGCTGGGCTTGCCCCGGCGTCTGCCCGGCGACGGCCGCGACGATCCACACGATGCCCAGCGCGAGCACGGCGCCGAGCGCCGCGCCCAGCAGGCCGTCGAGCAGGCCCATGCCGGGGATGATCAGCACGCGGCGCAGCCGGAAGCCGACCCCCTCCAGGCCGCTCGCGAGAATCGCGCCGCCCAGCAGCGCGCCGAGTAGGCCGAACGCCGGCGCGTATGGCGATGTGGAGCCCTGCGGAAGCACGAGCGGGGCCAGGCGCGTACCCAGGAACGCGCCGAGCGCGAACCCCCCGAACGACAGCACCCCCACGATGAACCCCTGCCGAAAGCCGAAGACCGCGAGGATCAGGGCAAACGCGACGATTAGCCAATCCAGCTGAGTCACCTGTCATGTTCTACAAGTTCTGTGACTGAAAGCCGCACCCAGCGCATGCGACGCGCGCGCCCCGTTCTCGTGCTCGCCGTGGCTGCTTTCGCGACCGGCGCGATCGTCGGTGCACATCACGGCGCGCCTCCCGGCATCGCGCTGGCGGACCGGTTCGTGAAGGCATGGACGCGCCACGAATACACGAACATGTACTCCGATATCGCGGCCTCCTCGCGGAGCTCCACGTCGGTGAGCAAGTTCACCAGCGATTACCAAGAAGCGCTCATCACTGCCACCGCGACGAGCATTCGCACGACAGGCGGCGCGCGTAGCGAGCGCGGCGAGATCGCGGTCCCGGTCCGGGTCCGCACGCGGCTGTTTGGAACGCTGTCGTTGGCGTTCACGTTCAAGGTCGTCCAGGAAGCCGGCGTCGGCACGCGCGTGCTGTGGTCGCACTCGCTGGTCTTTCCAGGCATGCGCGCCGGCGAGTCTCTGAGCCGCGTCACCTCGCTGCCGCCACGAGCGCCGCTGCTCGCACGCGACGGCAGCGTGCTCGCCGAAGCGCTGTCGACCGCCACCGCGAGCTCGCAGACCCCGGCCGAAGCCACGCGCGGCTCGCCGCTGGGCGACGTCGCCGACGCGGTCGTCGGGACGGTCGGACCGGTTCCGGCGCCACGACGCCGGGCGCTCGAAGAAGAGGGCGTGCCGCCACAGGCGATCGTGGGGTTGAGCGGCCTCGAGCTCGCGCTCGACGCTCGCCTGCGCGGCATCGCCGGCGGCGAGTTGCTCGCGGGCGCGCGTCCGCTCGCCTTCGCCGCGCCGCATGCGTCCGCGCCTGTGCGCACCACGATTTCCCCGGCGCTCCAGCGCGCGGCCGTGAGCGCGCTCGGCGGCCAGCTCGGAGGGATCGTCGCGATGCAGCCGTCCACGGGACAGATCCTGGCCGTGGCGGGCCTCGGCCTCGACGGCCTACAGCCGCCGGGCTCGACGTTCAAGATGGTCACCACGACCGGCGTGCTGGCGGCGAAACTCGCCACCGAGCACACGGTCTTTCCCTACGCGACGTCCGCCACGCTCGACGGCGTGAAGCTGGACAACGCCAATGGCGAGGAATGCGGCGGCTCGCTCGAACTCGCGTTCGCGGTCTCGTGCAATTCCGTGTTCACGCCGCTCGGCGTCAAGCTCGGCGCGGAACGTCTGGTGGCAACAGCGGAACGCTTCGGCTTCAACCGCGAACCAGGTATCGCGGGGGCGGCCGAGAGCACGCTGCCAGCCGCGGACGAGATCCAGGGCGAACTCGACGTCGGCTCGACCGCGATCGGACAGGGTGAGGTGCTCGCGAGCCCGCTGGAGATGGCGACCGTGGCCGCGACGATCGCTGACGGGGGGCGCCGTCCGCAGCCGACGTTCCTGCCCGGCCCGCCACGGCCGGGCGTGCGCGTCACCAGCGCGTCGGTCGCGCGTACCGTGCGACACCTGATGATCGCGGTGGTGCGCGAGGGCACGGGCACTTCCGCAGCGATCCCCGGCGTGACGGTCGCCGGCAAGACCGGCACGGCGGAACTGAAGACGGCTTGCACCGCCAGCGACGCATCGGAAGCGAAGTCGAGCGAATCCGGCGGAGAAGGGTGTCAAGGCGGCGGCGCGGAAAGCGAAGCGGCCAACACGGACGCATGGTTCGCGGCGTTCGCACCGGCTCTACACCCGCGGATCGTCGTGTGCGTGCTGCTCGTCAAAGACGGCGCGGGCGGCGCCACCGCCGCGCCGGTCGCACGCGAAGTGCTGGAGGCCGGCCTCCAGGCCCAACGCTGACGCCGCTAGGCGTGCAGCCGGCCCTACGCTGACGTCGCTGGGCACCCAGCCAGGCCCAACGCTGACGTCGCTAGGCGTGCAGCTCGGCTGGTTAGACGTCCAGCTCGGCTGAGGCCGATTCCGTTGGGTCTTCGGGGTTGACGATCTTCAGCTCGAGCGGCCGGTTGTCGAGCGAGACGATCTGGATCTTGTAGAGCATCACGAGTCCCTCGGCGGGGTCGTCGTCGGCGATCGTGCCGGGCAGCGGGATCTGGTTTTTGGGGGAAACCATCCCCGCGCGGTAGGCAAACTGATTGACATCGCTGGGTTCGATCGGCGTATAGCTGTTTTCCTGCGTGTCGGTGATCGTCATGCTCGTAGCCGCCGGGTGCTGCTGGTTGGTGTTGTTGTAGACCTGCATGAACACCGCGAACCACTCCTGGCCCGGTTCCAGCTTGCGCTGTTCGGGCGTCAGGCCCTGCAGATAGGTCGCGTCTTCGCTGTTGGCGGGGTTGAGCTCACGCGAGAGCTGCACCTCGTAGACGAGCGGACCGACGTTGAGGTACGGGGCATTCGCTCCGGACTCGCCGGCGTAGGTTCCGGTCGTGACCTTCGTGTGCGAGTCGCCGCATGCGCTCAGCGCGAGCACGGCAGCCAGTGCGGCCAGAGCGAGTGGGAGCTTGCGCAGACGGCTGGTCATGCGACGCGGCAGTCTACCCACCCGCGACCGTGACGCGGTGCCCGCGGCCCTCGCCCCGCTCGAGGATCGCGCGCAGCCGGTGCATCGCGCGCCGGTTCTTGCGCCGCAGCCATGTGCGCGCGCCGAGACCCTCCATCAACCGGTCGGACAGCGTGACCGGCAGCGTCTCGAGCGTGAACTGCACGCGCGTGGAGCCCGCGGCGGCAGGCGCGAGGTCGTAGACGCCGAGCGTGCGGATGCGGTTGTTCTTGCCGGTGCGACCGATCTCGACGATGCGGTGGGGGCGCTGCACCTCGGCGAACGTGACGTCGCCCCAGCTGAAGCGATTGCCGGGAGCCTTCACGCGAAAGCGCGCGCCGGCTCCCATGCCGACGGAGTCGATCCTCGTCAGATGCCAGTCGACCAAGTAGTGATCGGTGAACTCCGGGTGGTTGGCGAGGTCCTGCAGGTAGTCGAACACCTGCTCGCGCGGAGCGGAGACGATTATCGAGACGGTTACGGGGTCCATCGCGGGCGCAAGTCTAGTGACCGGCGCAGCGCCTCGACGCTGTGAGGACGCGGCCACGAGCGGCGCCGATATGTCGACGGCCCCTGGAGCTGCTCAGGCGGCGCGGGCCGTCAGGCGCACGGCGTGGCCATGCTCGCAGTGCCGCACGGTCTCGCTGGCGACGGGAGCCTCGCGCTGGCGCGGGCGACACAGCTCGCAGACGATCCGCTGCCGCGGTCCGGCATAGAGGTGAACCTGCTCGCCCGTAAGCGGCGTGCGCCCGCAATCCACGCAGCGGTCGCGGTCGGCCTCGAGCGCGCCGAGTCCGCGTCGCAGCAACACGATCTCGAGCTCCTCCACGTGGGTTGACGGCGAAGCCATGTCGGCGTTTGAATTCGCCGCCAGCACGGCGGCTCCTGCTGCTGACAGACGTGTCCCGTGACACCGTCCCGCGACACGTTTGCGCCCGCGGCGGCGCGGGTATTTGCACACCAGCGGCGGGGTCGGTTCACTCCAGACAGCGACGCGCGATACGATTATTCAGAACTGTGGATAGGCTTGACACTCTTGTTATGATCGCCACGAGTTTCCCCCAGCCAGCAGGATCGCACCCCCGGCAGCGACACCCGGGAGCCACTCCAGCCGTAACTCACAGGGAGGAGCACAGCATGGACTCATTGACTACGGGAACGTTCGTGGGAGCAGGTTCGTTCCGCTGCACAGCCTGCGCGTACACGCTGACGCTCGACGGCTCGGAGATACTCGGCTCCTGCCCCAGCTGCGGAGGCCAGGACTTCGCTCGCGCCTCCCTGTTCGGCACCGAGCGCATCGCGGCGGGGCCGGGCGGCGAGCTGGGCGGCGACGAAGCGACGCTGCTGGTGCCGCCCCCGGCCGACCGCAGCGCCCATCTGGCGAAGGCGAGGAAGCTGATCGAGCAACCGGGCGAGTACCTCTACTACGAGGAGAACGGAGAGCCGCGCACGATCGCGCTCACGCGCGAGTGGACACGCGTAGGCCGTAGCCTCGCGGCTGACGTGCGCTTCGACGACCCCACCGTATCCCGCCGTCATGCGCTGATCGTGCGCCATCCCGACGGCGTGCGCCTGCTCGACGACCGCAGCCTCAACGGCGTATTCGTCAACGGCGCGCGCGTCGACGGCAAGTCGCTGCAGGACGGCGACGAGATCGTCGTCGGGCGCTATCGCCTCGCGTTCGTGAGCGTACCGGCGGACGCCGGCACGCCGGACGCGAACGCCGAGCAGACATCGCTGCACGCGATCGGCTGAGCCACCCGGCGTTGCACGCCATGAGCAGCGGTACCCCGGCGCCCCGCGACGCGTAGTATCGCTGCACGATGGCTTACACGATCGCTGTGCTCTCGCAGAAGGGAGGCACCGGAAAGACGACCACCGTGCGCACGCTGACCGACGTTCTGCGGCGCAGCGGCGTGAGCACGCTGGCGATCGACCTCGACCCGCAGGGCAATCTCTCGGACTACTTTGACCTGCCCACAGACGTGGAGCCGACGATCGCCGACGTGCTGTCCGGGCGTTCGGACGCAATCGAGGCGATCCACGAGCACATCATCCCCGCCAACCTGAGCTTGGCCGAGGCCGAGCTGATGCTCGGCGGCAAGATGGGCCGCGAGCTGACGCTCCGGCGTGCGCTGGAGAAGGCAGGCGCAGACTACGACGTGATCCTGATCGACTGCCCACCGTCGCTGGGACTGCTCACGGTCAACGCCCTCGTTGCCGCCGATTACGCGCTGATCACGGCCGAGGCGCAGTACTTCGCACTGCAGGGCGTCGAGCAGGCGATCGAGGTGGTGGAGCTGGCGCGCGACAGCCTCAACCCGCAGCTGAAGCTGCTCGGCGTGCTGCTGAACTTGGCCGACATGCGCACCGTGCACTCGCGCGAGGCGCTCGCCTCGCTGAAGGAGCGCTTCGGCGAGCAGGTCTTCGACTCCGTCATCCGCACCTCGATCGCCTATGCCGAGTCGGCCGAGCGCGCGCGCTCGATCCTCGATCACCGGCCGGACCTCGGCGCCGACTATCTCGCGCTAGCCGCCGAGGTGCTCGAGCGCTTGGACGGCCTCGGCGGCGCCAGCGAGCGTCTGGCTAGGCTCGCTCAGAGCTCGCCCACGTAGGCTCCCTGCAGCTCGAAGGGCACCCGCAGCAGGCGCGCCCAGTCATCGATCAACGGCGCGAGCGCCGCGGCGACAGCGCCGGTCTGCTCGTAGTAGCACCACACGAGCACGGTCGGACCGGCACCGGAGATCGTCGCGCCGAGCGCGCCGAGCTGACGCGCGCCGCGCGCGAGCTCGAACGATCGCGGGAACAGGCCGGCGCGCTGGCGCTGGTGCAGGCGGTCGTCGAGGCCGCGCGCGAGGAGGTCCCAATCGGCGTTGGCCAAGCCCAGAGTCAGCATCGCGGCGTGCGCGATGTTGAAGGTGGCGTGCTTGAGCGGAACGCGCTCAGGCAGCGCAGCGCGCGCGGCGTGCGTGCGCACCGCCTCCTCGGGTACGACCGCTAGCGCCTCCAGACCCGTCGGCGGGTCGAAGCGCACGGCGCCGCCGTCGGCGCACACCACGAAGCCACCGTACAGCGAAGCCGCGACGTTGTCGGGATGGCCCTCCAACTCGGTGGCGAGCGCCAGCAGGTCGGCGTCGAGCTCAAACATGTGGTCGGCGGCCATCAGCCCCGCGACGATCGCCGCGGCGCTCGACCCGAGGCCGCCCGCCAGCGGAATCTGTGACTTGATCCTGAACGTGAAGCCGTCGGCGGGGTGCAAGCGCTCGAACGCACGCACGCACAGGTTCTCGCGCCCTTTGGCCACCGGCAGCTCGGTCTCGACCGAGAACTCGCCCGTCTCCTCCACCTCGACTTCCAGCGTCAGCGCGAGCGCCGCCGCCATGCAATCGAATCCGGGCCCCAGATTGGCGGACGACGCGGGCACCCGCACGACGCGCCTACGGGTCACCCAGCACCGCTTCCTCGATCGCGGCGGTCTCCGCCGCGCACGAGATCACCCTGCCGTCGTTGTTGGCGATCGCCGTCTCCGGGTCCTTCAGGCCGCGACCGGTGAGCACGCAGGCGACCTGCTCGGCGCCGTCCGCGCCGTACTTCAGCAGGCCCGCGACCGACGCGGCCGAGGCCGGCTCGCAGAACATGCCTTCGCGGGATGCGAGCAGCCGATAGGCGGCGAGGATCTCCGCGTCTGAGACGACGCGAATCGAGCCGCGCGAGTCGGTCGCGGCGGCCATCGCGTCCTCCCAGCGCACGGGGTTGCCGATGCGGATCGCGCTGGCGACCGTTTCCGGGTGCTCGACGAGGTGCCCGAGCACGAGCGGCGCGGCGCCCTCGGCCTGGAAGCCGAACAGTTTCGGCGCGGCGCCCATCTCGCGAAAGCCGCGCCAGTAGGAGGTGATGTTGCCGGCGTTGCCGACAGGAATGCACAGCGCTTCGAGGCCGCCGTCCAGCCCCTCGTGAATCTCGAACGCGGCGGTCTTCTGACCTTCGATGCGGAACTCGTTGACCGAGTTGACGAGCGCTATCGGGTGCGTGTCGGTGAGCTCCCGCACGAGCGTCAGCGCGTCGTCGAAGTTGCCCTTCAGCGAGATCACGCGCGCGCCGTGCATGAGCGTCTGCGCCATCTTGCCCTGCGCGATCTTGCCCTCCGGGACGATCACCGCGCAGGTGATGCCCGCGCGGGCGGCGTAGGCTGCGGCGCTCGCCGCGGTGTTGCCCGTCGAGGCGCAGATCACGGCCTTGGCGCCGTCGCGCACCGCGGCCGAGACCGCGCAGGTCATGCCGCGATCCTTGAACGAGCCGGTCGGGTTGGCGCCCTCGAGCTTCAGGCGCACGGTCGCGCCGACCATCTCGGAGAGCACCGGCGCGCGCAGCAGCGGCGTCGAGCCCTCCTGCAAGCTGACGAGCACGTCGCCGGCTGCGAACGGAAGGCGCTCGAGATAGCGTTCGATCAGCGGCACATGGGCGGGCGTCTCCGGCGTGCCTTCAACCCGCGGAAGCTTGACCTTGGGGATGTCTGTGCGCACCTCGCTCATACGAACTCCTCTTCGATCACACGGATTGTCCGGGGCGTGGAGCGCACGAAATCGAACTCGCCGAGGCGCTCGATCGCCACTCGCAGTCCCGACTCGAGCACGGGATGCGTGATCATCACCAGGCGCGCGCGCTCGCCCATGCCGCGCTGCACCACGGACTTGATCGACACCTCGTGCTCGCCCAGCACCTTAGTGACCGACGCGAGCACACCGGGCCGGTCGGCCACGTCGAGATGCAGGTAGTAGGCGCTCTCGACGTCCTCGATCAACGGCAGCGCAAGCGGTGGCGCCGGCGGGCGCGCACCGCCGGTCATCACGCTGACGACGTCCCCCAAGACCGCGCTTGCCGTCTGCCGGCCACCGGCGCCCGGCCCCGACAGCGTGATCTCGGTGATCGCCTCGGACTCGAGCGTGACCGCGTTGAATGGGCCGGCGACGCCCGCCAGCGGATGCCCCGCATACAGGAAAGCGGGGTGCACCCGCACCGACAGCCCGCCGCGGCGGCGCTCGGCGGTACCGATCAGCTTCAGCCCCAGGCCGAGCTCGCGCGCGAACTCGAGATCGTCGCCGTGGAGGTGCTCGATGCCCTCGTAGCGAACGTCGTCGAGGTGCACTGGCGAGCCGTACGCGAGCCGCGCGAGGATCGCCATCTTCGCGGCGGCGTCGCGCCCTGAGACGTCGTCGCTGGGATCGGCCTCGGCGTAGCCGACGCGTTGCGCCTCGGCGAGCGCCTCGGCATAGCTGGAGCCGGCCGCCATCTCGGTGAGGATGAAGTTGGTCGTGCCGTTGACAATCCCGTGAATGCGCTCGATCGGCGTAGCCGACAGCGACTCCTCGAGCACACGCACGACCGGTACGACACC
>JASLHP010000366.1 GCA_030149625.1 Solirubrobacteraceae bacterium | reverse complement strand
CGGGGCCAGTCGAGCCGGCCCGCCGACCGCGCGCGGGCGCCTCACCGCAGTGCACGGAGAACCCGCCTTGGTGCGCGAGCTCCGTCTCGCCCGCTGACGCCCACCGCCAGCTATGCTCGGCTGCACGATGGCCTACTTCGTCACAGGCGCGACCGGCTTCATCGGGCGCCGTTTGGTGGAGCGCATCCTGGAGCTGCGCCAAGGCGACGTGTACGTGCTCGTACGCGACAGCTCGACGGGTCGCCTGGACGACCTGGTGGAGCGCTGGAGCATGACCGCGGGCGCATCGGCGGCGGGGCGTGTGAAGCCGGTGATCGGCGACCTGCGCCGGCCGCTGCTGGGCATCGAGAAGCAACAGGTGGAGGACCTGCGCGGCAAGATCGAGCACTTCTTCCATCTCGCGGCGGTGTACGACATGACGGCGCCCGCCGAGCGCAACACGGCGGTCAACGTCGGCGGCACCACGCATGCGGTCGAGCTGGCGCGGGCGATCGACGCGAAACACCTGCACCACGTGTCCTCGATCGCCGTCGCGGGCACATACAAGGGCGTGTTCGACGAGAACATGTTCGACGAGGGCCAGCGGCTGCCCTCGCCGTATCACCGCACGAAGTACGAGTCCGAGCGGATCGTGCGCGAGCAGCCATACATCCCTTGGCGCGTGTACCGGCCGGGGATCGTCGTCGGCGACTCGCAGACGGGCGAGATGGACAAGATCGACGGCCCGTATTACTTCTTCAAGGCGATCCAGCGCATGCGCCAGCTGCTGCCCGAGTGGGTGCCGCTGTTGGGGCTCGACCTCGGCTACACGAACGTCGTGCCCGTCGATTGGGTCGCGGGCGCGCTCGAGCAGATCGCGCATGAGCCGGACCTCGACGGCCGCGCGTTCCACCTCACCGACCCGCGGCCACAGCGCGTCGACGAGCTGATCAACGAGCTCGCGGGCGTCGCGCACGCGCCGAGGTTCGCGGCGAGCATCGACAAACGCCTGATCGACCCGCTGCCGAAGTGGCCGCTGAAGCTGGCGCTCGCGCTGCCGCCGCTGCGCCAGGCGCGTAGCATCGTGCTGCGCGACCTCGGCATTCCCCAGGAGGTGCTCGCGCACGTGGAGCTCGTCCCGCGCTTTGACACGCGCGAAGCCACGCGCACGCTCGCGGGAACTGCCCTCGAGCAACCGCCTGCCCTGCGCGACTACGCCGAGCGTCTGTGGGACTACTGGGAACGTGAGATGGACAACCAGCTGCGCCGCGGCGCCACGCTCAAGCAGGCGCTCGATGGCAAGCACGTGCTGATCACGGGTGCGTCCTCCGGCATCGGGCGCTCGACGGCGCTGAAGGTCGCGGCGGCCGGCGGCGTGCCGCTGCTCGTGGCGCGCAACGTCGACAAGCTCGAGGAGGTGCGCGCGGAGATCGTCGCGGGCGGCGGCACCGCCTACGTGTACGCGGCCGACATCGCCGACATCGAGTCGATCGAACGATTGCTCGAGCGTGTGCTCGCCGACCACCGCAACGTCGACATGCTCGTCAACAACGCCGGGCGCTCGATCCGCCGCTCGATCGCACTCAGCTACGAGCGCTTCCACGACTTCGAACGCACGATCCAGCTCAACTACTTCGGGGCCGTCAAGCTGATCATCGGCCTCTTGCCGCACATGCGCGAGCGCGGCTCCGGGCACATCGTCAACGTCTCCTCGATCGGCGTGCAGACCAACCCGCCGCGTTTTTCGGCTTATGTCGCCTCGAAGGCCGCGCTCGACGCGTTCACGCGCGTCGTCGCCTCCGAGGTGATCGGCGACGGCGTAACGTTCACGACGATTCACATGCCGCTCGTGCGCACGCCGATGATCGCGCCGACGAAGATGTATGACGCCTTCCCCACGCTCAGCCCCGAGGAGGCCGCCGACATGATCTGCGAGGCGCTGCGCGCGCGCCCCAAGGAGATGGGCACGTGGATGGGCAAGTTCGGCGAAGTCGCCTACACGCTATCGCCGAGCACCGTCGACCGGCTGCTGCACCTCGCCTACCGCGTGTTCCCGGACTCCGCCGCGTCCAAGGGCCACGCCGACGTGGAGGAGCGGGCGTCGTTCGAGCAGATCGCGATGGCGACGCTCACGCGGGGCGTGCACTGGTAGCGAGCCGGACGGACTTCGGCGTCGCCGGCACGCTCACCGCGCGGTCGCACGCGTGGAGCGCGCCCCCCGCGGGCGCACTGTCACTCCCACGATCTTGAGAAGATCGCAGGAGTGACCGATGACGCGAGCCACGCAATCGAGGTACGCGCCCTGCGCAAGCGCTACGGCGACTACGAGGCGGTGCGCGGCATTGACATCTCCGTGCGCCGCGGCGAGGTGTTCGGGCTGCTCGGCCCCAACGGGGCGGGCAAGACGACCACGGTCGAGATCCTCGAGGGCTACCGCACGCGCACCGGCGGCGAAGTGTCGGTGCTCGGCCACGATCCCGCCGAGCGCTCGATCGCGCTGCGCCGGCGTATCGGGATCGTGCTGCAGTCGGGCGGCATCTACAGTCACGTGACGCCGCGCGAGGCGCTCACGCACTGGGCGAGCTTCTATCCGCATCCGCGCGATGTCGACGAGGTGCTGGCGCTCGCCGGGCTGCAGTCGAAGGCCGACGAGCGCAGCCGCAAGCTGTCGGGTGGGCAGCTGCGACGCCTGGACTTCGCGCTCGCGCTCGTCGGCGATCCGGAGCTGATCTTCCTCGACGAGCCCACCACCGGATTCGACCCCGAGGCGCGCCGCGCCGCCTGGGACACCGTGCGCTCGCTGCGCGATCTCGGCAAGACGATCCTCCTGACCACCCACTACCTGGAGGAGGCACAGGCGCTCGCTGACCGCGTCGCGATCGTCAAGGACGGTCGTGTGCTCGCGATCGGGCCACCGCGGGAGCTCGGAGCCCACCGATCCGGTGCGACTCGTTATCGCGTCGCCTACCGCGGCGCCGACGGCGAGCTCGTCGAGCGCGAGACCGACGACCCGACGACGTTGCTGCACGAGCTGACGTCGGCGGCGCTCGCGAGCGGGCAACGGCTGCAAGAGCTGTCGGTGGGCCGCCCGACGCTCGAGGACGTGTACCTGGAGCTGACCGCTACGGCGTCCCCGGAGCGGCAGACCAGCCCTGGCGAACCCGCCGGCGCGCTCGCGGACGAGCCGCGCCGGGAGACCAGCCGTGCCTGACGCGCTCGCGCTCACTTGGCGCCAGTACCGCCTGGAGCGCCGCATGTTCTGGCGCAACCCCAGCGCCGCGTTCTTCAACTTCGTGCTGCCGCTGCTGGCCCTCGCCGGAGCTGGAGCGGCGCTGAGCGGCAACCAGCACCAGCTCGACCGGCTCGTGCCGATGATCGCCGGCATGAGCGTGATGTCGACCACGTTCACCGCGCTCGCCTACAACATCGTGTTCCTGCGCGAGCGCGGCGTGCTCAAGCGCATCCGCGGCACGCCGCTGCCGACGATCTCCTACTTCGGCGGCGTCGCCGCCAACGCCGTCACGAACACCGTGCTGCAGATCGCGATCGTCGTGCTCGCCGGGCGCGGTCTCTTCGGCGTCGGCTGGCCCCGGCACTGGGCCGCGCTGGTCGTGTTCGTGGTCGTCGGCGTCGTCTGCTTCGCCGCGCTCGGCGTCGCGTTCGCGCACGCCATCCCCAACTTCGAGTCGACCGCGGCCTACGTGAACGCCGTGTTCCTGCCGGTGCTGTTCGTGTCCTTCTACGTCTTCGACTCGAGCAGCGCCCCCGGCTTTTTGCGCAGTATCGCCGAGGGCCTGCCGCTGTACCCGCTGATCGCCGG
>JASLHP010000310.1 GCA_030149625.1 Solirubrobacteraceae bacterium | reverse complement strand
GTGGCGTGGACCGGCGTGCTGCTGCTGGCCGCGGGCCAGGTCGGACTCGGCGGCGCGATCTTGTGGAGCCTCGCCGGCGGCTGCGCCGCCGCCGCCGCGATCGTCGCGCTCAGCGCGAGAGAGGCTGTGCCGAGCGTGCGGGACACGGGCAGCGTTGAGGTCACGATCCGCGGCCCGCGCTCCTACGCCGGCCCTGGATCGCTTGGTGGTACGGAGTCCGCTCTGCGACGATAGGGGGCAGTGTCAGAGTCTCTTGCCACCGCAGCGCCCGGCGCGGCGCTGGCGCCGGCTGCGGATCGCCGGTCGCGGGCGGCGCGCGCCTTGCACGCATTTGCCGTTCTGATGATCGTGCTCGGCGCGCTCGCGCTGCTCGACGCGCTCGTCACGCTCGTCTGGCAGGAGCCGCTCTCGGCGCTGTACGCGTTGCTCAGACAGGATCGCCTGAGCGGTGAGCTCAGCAGGGTCGAACACGCCGCGCCGACGCCCGTCGAGCGCCGTGCGCTGGCGAGCATCGGCGACGAGCACGCACGGATCGCGTTCCTAGCCGGCGAGCTCGAACGCCACGCCGGCGATGGCAGCCCCGTGGGGCGCATCGTGATCCCCAAGATCGATGCGAACTACGTCGTCGTCAACGGCACGGACACCGAAGATCTCAAGAGCGGGCCGGGCATCTACACGGAAACGAGCTTTCCAGGGATCTCCGGGACGACGGCGATCGCCGGACACCGAACCACCTACCTCGCGCCGTTTCGCAACATCGACGACCTCGAGCCGGGCAACCACATCCTCGTGTACATGCCCTACGCGCATTTCACCTACACGGTCACCGGCCAGCGGGTCGTCACGCCGACAGACGTACGCGCGGCCGTCGACGACGTCGGCTACACCCGCCTGGTCCTGTCCGCGTGCACACCTCTGTTCAGCGCCGAAAAACGCCTGCTCGTGTACGCGCGCCTGACGCGCACGGTGCCGGTCGGCGCCGCGCGCGTCCTCCCTGGCGGCGCGATCCCGCGGCCGATCGAAGCTGTCCGTGCACACCCGGTCGCGCTACCAGCGATGCTCGTATCCCTCGACCCGAACAGCGTCGCCCCGCTCGTCTGAGAGCGTCGCGCCCGGTGCTCCTGGACGCGCTTCGCCGATCCAGCTGACCTGCACGTCGCCGAGCTCGGCGACGGCCGCCTCTGCTAGCTCGCGGCTGCTCGCCGAAGCGCAGAAGCACAGCTCGTAGTCTTCGCCGCCTGCCGCTGCCAGCTGCCACGGCGGCACGCCGAGCTCCTCCGCGATCGCGACCACGCCGGGCGCCAGCGGCAGCGCTCCGAGAGCGACGCGCACGTCCACGCCGCTGGCACGGCCGAGGTGCCTGGCGTCTGTCGCGAGGCCGTCCGAGACGTCGATCATCGCGTGCACGCCGGCTGCCGCGAGCGCGCGGCCCTCCTTGAGCCGCGGTAGCGGCGCGCGCGAGCGCGCCAGCGCCTGCTCCGCGATTGGCGTGCATTGCGCGCGTCCTTCCAATACCGCGAGCGCCGCCCCCGCGGCGCCGAGGCGCCCGGTGACGCCGACGAGGTCCCCCGGGCGAGCGCCGTCGCGGCCGACAAGCTCCGCGGCGCTGTCCGCCCAGCCGACGGCGGTGACCGACACCGTCAGCGCGGGCGCACGGACGACGTCGCCGCCGGCGATCGTGGTGTCCACGCTTGCGGCGAGCGCGGCAGCTGCGCGCACGAGCTCGAGCGCTCGAGCCTCGCCGAAGCCCTCCGGCACGCCCAGCATCAGATACGCCTCGCCGGGGTCGGCGCCCATCGCCGCGAGGTCGGAGAGCGCTGCCGCGAGCGCGCGATGCCCGACCTCCGCGGGCGTCGCCCAGCCCTCGTCGAGGCGGAAGTGCACACCCTCGATCATCGCGTCGAGCGAGGTCACGCATACCGCGCGTGCGCGCACGACGGCGGCATCGTCTCCGATCCCGCGTATGACTCCGCCAGCCGAGCTCGAGGCCGCGACCGAGCTCGAGGCCGCGAGCTCCGCGGCGATGGCTTCGATCAGGGCGAGCTCAGCGATACCGGTCTCGCGCGCTGCGGCTCAGCGGTGGCGGTAGACGATCCGCGCGCGGTCGAGGTCGTACGGCGAGAGCTCGCAGCGGACGCGGTCGCCGGGGAGGATGCGAATCCGGAAGCGGCGCATCTTGCCCGCGACATGGCCGAGGACCACGTGGTCGTTGTCCAGCTTGACGCGGAACATCGCGTTCGGCAGAGCCTCGATCACCTCGCCCTCGAATTCAACCTTGTCCTCCTTCGCCACGTTTGCCCCATCTGGTCGCTCGCATCTGGCGAGCATGACCGTTAGCTCTTCGTTCGGGACTCAAACTACCAGCGCTGAAGCCGCGAAGGGGTGCGACCGCGCGCCCGCGGCCCTCAGCCCGGGCTCGAGCCGCCGGTCTGCTTGTCGACCGGTTCTTCGGCGGTGCGCTGCGCAGGTGGCGTGCTGGGCTGGCCGGTGGGCGCAGCCGGCGGGCCAGACGGGCTCGTTTCGGGAGCGCCGGCGGCTCCCCGTTGGGCCGGCGCGGAGTGC
>JASLHP010000280.1 GCA_030149625.1 Solirubrobacteraceae bacterium | reverse complement strand
GCTTCGGGGGTCAGTTCGGTGTTAGGGCACGGCGTCGCGAGCACGGCGGCGATCGTCGCCGCTGTGCGTTCGCTGGCGGCGAGCTGTGTCCCAGCGCTGGTTTCGGGCGTGCTCGCCGGCGGCGCCGTCGCGCTCTTCGTGCGCGGCGTCTTGGCCGGACGCAACCTCGGCACGCGGGGCGCCTGCACACGGCGCTTGGCCGTGTTTCTCGTGCGCACGTCGTGCGCACGCACGCGGCACTCGCGGCGAAGCGCGCGCGTGGGCAGCGCGGCACAGGCGGCACGCGCGTGCCGCGGCTGCGAGGCGAGCGCCTGAGCGGGCACCGCGCCGAGGGCTAGAGCGGCGCATGCGAGGAGTGTCGAGACTGTCGGCGGGAGTCTGCGGGCGGCGGGCACCCTCAGCGTTTCGGCCCGCGCGCATGCCTATCTGAGTCCTAGCGCTCGAATCTGGACAAGTGGAAGCTGGCCGCGCCGATCGCGACTCGATTGTTGCGGCGCCGGCGCGGGCGCCGGCCAGCGGCTAGGCCTGAGGCGCCGTGGCGTCCTCGCCCGGCTGTGCCGGAGCCTCGGGAGTCTCGTCCTCGCTCGCTTCGACCACCAGCGCGACCGCGCTCACGACGTCGTCGTCCTTGAGATTCATCACGCGCACCCCGGTGGCCGAGCGGCCCTGCTGGGAGATGCCGCCGGCGGCGGTCCGCTGCACCATGCCGCTGACGCTGATGAACACGAGCTCCTGGTGCTCGCGCACCACCAGCGCTCCAGCGAGCGCGCCCTTCTGCTCGGTCAGCCCGATCGTCTTGACGCCTTTGGCGCCGCGGTTGGTCTTGCGGTACTGCGCGATCTGGGTGCGCTTGCCGTAGCCGTTCTCGGTGACCACCAGCAGGTCCATGTCGTCGCGAGCGACGTCCATCGCGATCACGCTGTTGGGGTGGGCGGGGTTCCGATCCCCCACGTCCATGCCGCGCACGCCCGTGGTGTCACGTCCCATCGAGCGGGCGTCAGACTCCGCGAAGCGCACGGTCAGGCCGGCGCGGGAGACCATGATGATCTCATCGCCCGGATCGACCGCGCGCACCGCCAGCAGCTCATCGTCGTCGCGGATGTTGATCGCGATGATGCCGTCGGCTTTGATCGGGGTGTTGTAGGCCTCGAGCTCGGTCTTCTTGACGGTGCCGTTGCGGGTCGCGAACACGAGGTACTGGGTCTCTGAGAAGTCTCGCGTCGAGACGACCGCCTGGACTCGCTCGCCTTCGCGCAACGGCAGGATGTTCACGAGCGCGCGCCCCTTCGCGGTGCGCTGCGCCTCGGGCAGCTCGTAGACCTTCGAGCGGTAGACCTTGCCGCGGTTGGAGAAGAACAGCAGGTAGTCGTGCGAGGAGCACACGAACAGGTGCTCGATGAAGTCGCCGTCCTTCATGTCCATGCCGGTGACGCCGCGCCCGCCGCGCTGCTGCTGGCGATAGGTGGCGAGCGGCAGCGACTTGATGTAGCCGGTCTGCGTGATCGTGATCACCATCTGCTGGTCGGCGATCAGATCCTCGATGTCGATCTCGTCCTCGGAGTGACTGATCTCCGTGCGCCGCTCGTCGCCGAAGCGCTCGGCGATCTCCGCGAGCTCCTCCTTGATCACGGCCAACACGCGGCTTTCGTCGCCGAGGATCGCGCGCAGCTCCGCGATCCGCTCGGTCACGTCGGCGTGCTCCTGTTTGATCCCGTCGGCCTCGAGCGCCGTCAGCTGCGACAGGCGCAGGTCGAGGATCGCCGTCGCCTGGATCGCCGAGAGCTCGAAGCGCGCGACCAGCTGCTCGCGCGCGCTGTCGCGGTCGCGCGAGGCACGGATCAGTTCGATGATCTCGTCGAGGTGCTCGAGCGCGGTCAGCAGCCCCTCGAGGATGTGCGCGCGCGCCTCCTTCTCGGACAGCTCGTGCTTGGTTCGGCGCACGATCACTTCGCGCTGGTGCGCGACGTAGTTGTGGATCA
Organism: Solirubrobacteraceae bacterium; assembly: GCA_030149625.1. The sequence continues at coordinate 6,621 of JASLHP010000280.1, read as the reverse complement.
TCGCCCGCAGGTCGAGCGTGCGCGGCACGTTGTCGACGAGCGCGACCATGTTCACGCCGAACGTGCTCTGCATCGGCGTGTGCTTGTAGAGCTTGTTGAGCACGACCTTCGGGATCGCGTCGCGCTTGAGCTCGATCACGAGCCGCATGCCGCGCTTGTCGGAGTGATCCTCGAGGTTGGCGATCTCGGAGATCTTCTTGTCGCGCACGAGGTCCGCGATCTTTTCGATCAGGCCGCCCTGGCCGCCCTTCTTGACCATGAACGGCAGCTCGGTGACGACGAGCGCCTCCTTGCCCTGTTTCAGCGGCTCGACGTGCACGCGCGCCTGGATGCGCACGCGTCCACGGCCCGTCTCGTACGCGTCCTTGATGCCCGCGCGGCCGAGGATGATGCCGCCCGTCGGGAAGTCCGGCCCGTTGATGTGGCGCATCAGGCCCTCGACCTCCAGGTCGGGGTCGTCGATGTAGGCGATCGTCGCGGCGACCACCTCGCGCAGGTTGTGCGGCGGGATGTTCGTCGCCATCCCCACCGCGATGCCCGAGGAGCCGTTCACGAGCAGGTTCGGGAAGCGCGACGGGAGCACCAGCGGTTCGCGCTTGGAGCCATCGTAGTTCGGCACGAAGTCGACCGTGTCCATGTCGAGATCGCGCAGCATCTCGGTCGCGATCCGGGCGAGGCGGGCCTCGGTGTAGCGCATCGCGGCGGCCGGGTCGTCGTCGATCGAGCCGAAGTTCCCCTGCCCGTCGACGAGCTGGTAGCGCATCGAGAACTCCTGCGCGAGGCGCACGAGCGTGTCGTAGATCGCGGAGTCGCCGTGCGGGTGGTACTTGCCCATCACCTCGCCGACGATCAGCGCGCACTTGGAGTACGAGCGGTTGGGGCTGAGCCCGAGCTCGTTCATCGCGTACAGCACGCGCCGATGGACGGGCTTCAGGCCATCGCGCACGTCGGGCAGCGCGCGGCCGACGATCACCGACATCGCGTAGTCGAGGTACGCGGTGCGCATCTCCTCCTCGAGCGCGCGCGGTTCGATGTTGCCTCCGCCTATGACGTCAGCGCTGGCCATAGCTCACCTCCAAGCAGATACGAGGGTTGGTTCGACCCACCTCGAATGTGGCGTCGGGGTCACACATCGAGATTTGCCACGGCCCTGGCGTTGTCCTCGATGAAGGCGCGCCGCGGCTCGACCTGGTCGCCCATCAGCATCGAGAAGATGCGGTCGGCGGCGAACGCGTCCTCGAGCGTGACCTGCGCGAGCGTGCGCGTCGCCGGCGACATCGTCGTTTCGCCGAGCTGGTCGGCGTTCATCTCGCCGAGACCCTTGAAGCGCTGCAGTTTGATGCCTTTCTGCGCCACGACCAGGACGGCTTCGTGGAGCGCCTCGAAGGTCGCCGCGCGCTCGCGCGCGTCCCCGAGGCGGACGTCGAACGGCGGGCTGCCGACGAGCTCGATCAGCTGACCGTGCACCCGCGCCAGCTGGCGGTATTCCTGCGAGTCGAACAGGTCGCGTTTGATCGTGTGCGTCCGCGCGAAGCCGGTCTTCGTTTCGACGGCCTTCACGCGGATCGCGAGCGGGTCCTGGTCGACGACCTCGGCGAGATGCGCATCGCCGGCCTGGCTGGCGCGCCTGAGCCACTCGATCGCGGCGTCGACGCTCATGACCTGCTCGCCCAGGAGCGAGGACTCCTCCAGGAACTGCACTACGTCATGCCCGTAGTGACCGCGAAGCGACAGCGACCAGCCCTCGTATTGCTTCAGCAGCCTCGAGAAGCGCTGCCAGCGCGCCTCGGTCAGTTTCAACTGCGTGGCGTGGCGATCGAACACCTCGATCTTCTCCCACTTGTCCGACAGCAGAATCTCCTCGAGCTCCGAGTCCTTCTCGATGTAGCGCTCGCGTGAGCCCTGTTTGAGCTTGTACAGCGGCGGCTTGGCGATGTACACGTAGCCCGCCTCGATCAGCTCCTGCATCTCGCGAAACAGCAGCGTCAGCACGAGCGTACGGATGTGCGCGCCGTCGACGTCGGCGTCGGTCATCAGCACGACCTTGTGGTAGCGCGCGTTCTCGATGTTGAATTCGTCGCGCACGCCGGTGCCGATCGCGGTGATCAGCGCCTGGATCTCCGTGTTCTGCAGCACCTTGTCGATACGTGACTTCTCGACGTTGAGGATCTTGCCGCGCAGTGGCAGCACGGCCTGTGTTTCGCGGTCGCGTCCCTGCTTCGCCGAGCCACCGGCGGAGTCGCCCTCGACGACGAACAGCTCGGCGAGCGACGGGTCCTTGATCGAGCAGTCCGCGAGCTTGCCGGGGAGCGTCGAGTTCTCCAGCGCCGACTTGCGGCGCGTGAGGTCGCGGGCCTTGCGCGCAGCCTCACGCGCACGTTGCGCTTGGACCGACTTCATGATCACCGCGCGCGCCTCGCTCGGGTTCTCCTCGAGAAACTCTCCGAGGCCTGAGTTGACGATCGACTCGACGAAGCCGGCCATGCCGGGGTTGCCGAGCTTGGTCTTCGTCTGCCCCTCGAACTGCGGGTCGCGGAGCTTGACCGAGATCACGGCCGTCAACCCCTCGCGCACGTCCTCGCCTGAGAGGTTGTCCTCTTTCTCCTTCAGCAGGCTGTGGTCGCGCGCGTACTTGTTCAGCGTGCGCGTGAGCGCCGAGCGGAAGCCGCTCATGTGCGAGCCGCCCTCGCGCGTGTTGATGTTGTTGGCGAACGAGTGGATCGACTCCTGGTAAGAGGAGTTCCACTGCATCGCCACCTCGGCGGCGCCTTCCTCGGACTCGCCGATGAAGAAGATGACCTTGCGGTGAACCGTGTCCTTGTTCTCGTTGAGATAGGAGACGAAGTCCTCGATGCCTCCCTCGTACTGGAACTCGGCCGCGTGCCCGTCGCCGCGCTCGTCGACGATCGAGATCTTCAGGCCGCGCGTGAGGAACGCCGTCTCGCGCAGGCGCTCCTCGAGCGTGTGGAAGTCGAAGTCGAGCGTCTCGAAGATGTCGGCGTCGGGGAGGAACGTGACGGAATTGCTGGTGGGCGCTCCTGGCGCGAGCCGCTCGCCCTTGACGAGCTCGCCCTGCGGCGCGCCGCGCGAATATTCCTGGGAGAAGACGTGGCCGTCGCGACGGATCTCGACCTCCAAACGCTCGGACAGGGCGTTGACGACCGACACGCCGACGCCGTGCAGGCCGCCGGAGACCTTGTAGCCGCCGCCCTCGCCGAACTTGCCGCCGGAGTGCAGCACCGTCAGCACCACCTCCACCGCGGGCTTGCCCTCTTTCTCCATTTCCGCCACCGGGATGCCGCGGCCGTTGTCGAAGACCGTGACGGAGTTGTCCGGGTGGATCGTGACCGCGACTTCGGTGCAGAAGCCGGCGAGCGCCTCGTCGACGGAGTTGTCGACGACCTCGTAGACGAGGTGGTGCAGCCCCATCACGCCCGTCGAGCCGATGTACATGCCGGGCCGCTTGCGGACCGCCTCCAACCCCTCGAGGACGGTGATGTCCTGCGCGTCGTAGTCGGCTGAGCCACCCCCCATCGACGGGTCGTTCACGCCGCCCTTCCCTGCCTGTGCCCCTGAATGAGGCATGCCCTCTCCAGAGCTGTTGTCGCCTGCCGCCAAATGGCCCTCCGATGACGTGAGAACGCCCCGGTGTCCGGGGCGCTGGGTCCACGGTCGGGGCGGGTTAGCTGTACCCGAAATGATAGCACGACGACTCCTATGACGACGCCTGCAAATCCAGCTAAATGCCTGCAAAATGGCCAAAAACAGACGTCTGCGACAGCGCGCGCGGCAACGCCGGCCGCAAGTCGCGCTCAGCCCGTGCGGCAGCGCAGAGCGCGCAGCTCCTCGCCCGCGAGCGCGGTGTTGAGGAGCACGAGCAGCGAATCGCCCATCAGCTCGAGCTCCTGCGCCCAGACCGACGCCTCGCACGTGACGGTGAGAACGCCGTCGTGCTCGGCGGTGGGGCGCGCGGCGGACGCGATCGCGGCGCCGACGGCGCCCTCCCAGACCGCTTGCACTCGCGCCAGCCGGCTCGTGGGCGCGAGGGCGCCGGTGAGCTCGTGCAGAGCGGCGGCCAGCGGCCGCGGCGCATACCTGCTCATGCTGCGAGCGCCTCTTGGAGGATCGCGCCCGGCGATACGCGCAAGCGCGTCACCGACGCCTCGGACGCACCCGGGACGTGCGCGAGATCGGTCGTGGCGATCACGCTCTGCCCACCCGCGCGCAGCTCGCCGACGAGCAGCTCGCGACGCTCGACGTCGAGCTCGCTCATCACGTCGTCGAGCAGCATCAGCGGCATGCGACTGCGCTCGACGGCCAGCACGGCACGCTCCGACAGCAGTAGCGCGAGCAGCGCAAGGCGCTGCTCGCCCTGCGATCCGTATACGCGCAGCTCGCGCGCGGCGCGCACGATCGACAGCTCGTCGCGGTGTGGGCCGTAGCCCGTGAAGCCGCGCGCGAGATCGCCGGCGAGGCGGTCGCGGAGCTCTGACATGTACTCCTGCTCGTCGGCTGCGCGTGCCCGCGGCCTGTACTCGAGCGTGAGCTCGCCGCTACAGCCCAGCGCGCTCGCGCGCTCGGTGAACGGCTCGCCGAGCAGCTCGACCGCCGCGGCGCGGTGCGCGCGCAGCTCGAGCGCGCTCGCCGCGAGCTCACGGTCCCAAGTCGCGAGCGTCGCGTCCGAGGCGCGACCCGCGCGGATGGCGCCAAGTAGCGCATTGCGCTGCGCCAGCACTCGCGAGTAACTCCTGCGCGCTTGCGCGCGCCGCGGCCAGATCGCGGCGATCACTTGATCGATATGCGCGCGGCGCACGGCGGGAGGACCCTTGACCAGCTCGAGGCGATCCGGCATGAAGACGCTCACCAGCGGTCGCTGCTCGACGTCCAGCAGCGCTTCGACCGGAGCGCCGTCGGCCGTCATGCGCTTGACCGGCTGCCCACCATCTCCGGCCGCGCCGAACCCCACGCTCAGCTCGTGCGCGTCCGTGCCCGCGAGCAGGTGCACCGAGACGCGCGCGGCCTGCGCGCCAAAACGCACCAGCTCACGCTCGTTGCGTGTACGCGGCGAGCGCGCCGTACAGCCGTAGTAGAGCGCCTCCAGCAGGTTCGACTTGCCGGCGCCGTTGGGTCCGTGCACGACGGTCAGACCGTCGCCAATGCCAGCCTCGGCCCGAGCGTAAGTGCGAAAGTCGCGCAGCTGCACGCTGACCACGCGCACGTCATCTTCCTACACGTTGAGGCGGATCGGCATGATCAGATAGACGAAATCGCCGCTGTCGGGGGATTCGATCAGCCCCGGACGCAGCGGGCTGATCAACTTCAACACCAGCTCGTCTGACTCGATGCTCTCGAGGCCGTCACGCAGGAACTCGGGGTTGAAGCCGATCTCGAACGGCTCGCCGTGGAATGGCACCGGAATCGCCTCGCTCGCCTCACCGACGTCCGGGGTCTGAGCCGAGGTCGTGAGAGTGCCCTCGCTGAAGCTCAAGCGCAACGGAGCGTTCTTCTGCGCAAGCAGGCTGATCCGGCGCACGACGTCCGTCAGCTCGGCGCTCGCGAGCCGCAGCTCGTGCTCGACCGACTCGGGCAGCAGCTGGCGATAGTTCGGGAATTGGCCGTCGATCAGGCGGGACGAGAGCACAACGTCGCCGAGCTCGAACACGACCTGGTTCTGGCCGACGCTGACGGCGATCGTCTCACTCGAGATCTGCTGGGCGATGCGCACGAGCTCCTGCAGCGCTCGCGCGGGGACGTTCGCCTCGAGGCTCCCCTGCAGTGGCGTCTCCAAAGCGGTCTCCTTGACGCTGAGACGGTAGGAATCCGTCGCGACCATGCGCAGCTCCTGTGCGGAGGCCGACATCAGGATGCCTGTCAGCACGGGTCGTGTCTCATCGCGCGACGCCGAGCGGGCCACACGGGCGATCGTCTGCACGAACGCCTCAGCGGGCAGAACGATGCGCGTGTCCGCTGCCGGCGCCGGCAGCGAGGGGAAGTCCTCGGCACGCAAGGTGCGCAGGTGGAAAGTGGTGGGCCCACAGATCAACTCGACGTCCTGCTCCGCGGAGCGAAGCTCCATCGTCAGCTGCTCCGACGGCAGCGAGCGAGCCACGTCGAGCAATAGACGCGCAGGCAGCACGACGGACCCCGCACGCAGCACCTCGGCTTGCAGGGGCACGCGCAGCCCGATCTCCATGTCGGTCGCCAACAGCTCGGTGGATGCGTCCCCGGCGGCGATCATCACACCCGAGAGCGCCTGCACTGCGCTGCGCGAAGAAGCGACACGCGTCGTTGTCTGTAGCTGCGAGAGAAGGTCGGCTGAGGAAAGGGAAAGCTTCATCTGAGTCTTGCTGATCGGATCTGAGTATCAGTAGGGGCTGTGGAGATGTGGATCTGCTGTGGGGGCAATGTGATCGAGGCGTGTGGTCATGTGGAGAGCTGTGGAAGCTGTGGCTGAAGTCTCTCAGGATGGCCGGTCGTCGGCGCGCTGAGTGCTCATGCCTGTGTGGAGCTCAGCGAGTTGCGCAACTTCTCCACAGTCTCGCGGCACGCGTCGTCGCTCGCGATCCGTGCCGAGGCTCTGCGGCAGGCGTGCATGACGGTCGTGTGGTCGCGTCCGCCGAA
>JASLHP010000265.1 GCA_030149625.1 Solirubrobacteraceae bacterium | reverse complement strand
TGTAGATCGCGCAGAACTTGACGCGCTCGAGCAACGGCAACCGCTCATCCTCGGCGAGCTGGAGCACGCGGTCGTTGAAGTCCAGCCAAGAGAGCTCGCGGTTGAGGTAGAGCGCGGTGTCGTCGAGCGCGACGAGCGCCTCGTCGACGTCCTCCGACTCTGGCGCGGGCGCGGCTTCCACGGGCGCCTCCCCTGCTCCAGCCGGCACGGCCTCCGCTGTGGGCGCGGCCCCCGAGGACACCTCCGACCCCTCGCTTTACATCAACCGCGAGCTCTCCTGGCTGGACTTCAACGACCGCGTGCTCCAGCTGGCCGAGGACGAGCGGGTGCCGCTGCTCGAGCGCGTCAAGTTCTGCGCGATCTACACGACCAACCTGGACGAGTACTACATGGTGCGCGTCGCCGGTCTGCGCGACCAGATCGACGCGGGCGTCGAGAAGACGACCCAGGACGGCCGTGTCCCCTCCGAGACGATCGCGCTGATCCGCGAGCGCGTGCTCGCCCAGGGTCGGCGGCTGACAGACTGCTTCGAAGGCAAGCTGCGCCCGGCGCTCGGCGCCGAGGACATCCGCGTAGTCGGCGTCAGCGAGCTCGACGACGAGCGGCGCGCGGATCTGGCACGCCACTTCCAGAAGGCGATCTTCCCGGCGCTCACGCCGCTGGCGGTCGCCCCGGGCCGCCCGTTTCCCTACATCTCCAACCTATCCCTCAGCCTCGCCGTGCTCGTTCGCGATCCGATCAGCGAGCAGACGGTGTTCGCGCGCGTGAAGGTCCCCACCGAGATCCTGCCGCGCTTCGTCACGCTCAGGCAGCCAGCCGGCGAGCCCGCGCTGCTGGTGCCGCTCGAGGACGTGATCGCCAACCATCTCGACGCGCTGTTCCCAGGCATGGAGATCGCCGACTGCGACGTCTTTCGCGTGACGCGCGACGCCGACCTGGAGGTCTCCGACGACGCCGCCGACCTCCTGCAGGCCGTCGAGGACGAGCTGCGCCGCAGGCGCTTCGGCGAGATCGTGCGCGTCGAGATCGGCGCGAACTGCTCCGAGCAGCTGCGCGACGCGCTCGCGGCGCTGTTGGGGGTGCAGGACGAGGAGATCTATCCCGTCGACGGCTTGCTCGACATGGGCGCGCTCTGGCAGATCGTCAAGCTCCCCGGCCACGTCGAGCTGCGCGAGGAGCCGATCGTCGGCATCACCCATCCGCGACTCCTGCGCCGCGAGGGCGAGCGCCCCGACGTGCTCGGCGCGATGCGCGAAGCCGACCTGCTCGTGCACCATCCGTACGAGTCGTTCTCGACCTCTGTCGAGCGCTTCGTCGAGCAGGCCGTCGCCGACCCGAACGTGCTCGCGATCAAGCAGACCGTCTACCGCACCAGCGACGACTCGCCGCTGGTGCCGGCGTTGATCGACGCCACCGAGCGCGGCAAGCAGGCGGTCGCGCTCGTGGAGCTGCAAGCGCGGTTCGACGAGCGCATGAACATCCACTGGGCGAAGGCGCTCGAGGAGGCCGGCGTGCACGTCGTCTACGGGCAGCCGGCGCTGAAGACCCACGCCAAGTGCGTGCTCGTCGTGCGTCGCGAGGGCGACGGCGTGCGCAACTACGTTCACATCGGCACCGGCAACTACCACTCGGCGACGGCGCGCCTGTACACCGACTTCGGGCTGTTCACCACCGACGAGCAGATCGGCGCGGACGTCGCCGACATGTTCAACTACCTGACGGGCTATGGCCGGCCGCTGCACTACCGCAAGGTCTTGACCGCGCCCGCGCACCTGCGCGACGGCATCGTCGAGCAGATCGAGCGGACTGTCGCCGCGCACTCGCCCGGGCGGCCGGCGCGAATCGCGATGAAGATGAACTCGCTCGTCGACGGGCGCTGCATACGCGCCCTGTACGCGGCCTCGCAGGCGGGCGTGCGCGTCGACCTCAACGTCCGCGGCATCTGCTGCCTGCGCCCCGGTCTGCCGGGCATCTCCGAGAACATCAGGGTCGTCTCGATCGTCGGGCGGCTGCTCGAGCACTCACGCGTGTATGCGTTCGAGCGCGAAGGCGAGCACACGATCTACATCGCCTCCGCCGACCTGATGCCGCGCAACCTCGACCACCGCGTCGAGCTGGCGGTGCCGATCGAGTCTCCCGAGCTGCGCGCGGAGCTGCTCGACACGCTCGAACGCGCCTTCGCCGACAACCAGAGCTCGTGGGATCTCGACGCCGACGGCGTCTGGCACAGGCGTGGATGCCCCGCGCTGGCGCCGGGCGAAGCGCCGCGCAACCTGCAGCTCGAGCTCGCCGAGCTGTATGCGGCACGCGCGGCCGTGGAGCGACCGGGCGGCGAGCACGAGCGCGTCGCCACGGCCGCTCCCCTGGATCGCTGAGCGCTCCAGACGAGCTCGCGAAGCCCAGCCATTCCCCGGCTCGCGAGTACGCAAACTGTGTGCACGGCGCTCACAGATTTTGTGTTGAAAGCGTCTCGCCGGACTGATCGAGCGTCTCGGCCGAGGTGCCGCCTACCGCGAAGGCAGAGCGGCTCGTGTCGACTTCGGTTGGCTCCACTTTCGACTGTCGACTCGAACCATTGGCGCGGGGGAGAACGTGTGCATCACAGCCGGTCGAGGCCGAGCGCTCGTGCGGCGGTGCTCAGCCTCATGATCGGCCCCCTTGGGTCCGATGGCGAGGGCTGGATGTCATGGGCGCGATAGAAGTTCGCGCCCTAGCCGGCGATCGGCAGCGCGTCCAGCGCCGCCTTGAGCTCATCCACGGACTGGTAGTCGAGCCCCAGCAGGTGATCGTGCCGGTGGCGCACGACGCCGTGCTCGTCGATCACGATCACCGCGCGCTTGATGCCCAGGCGCGAGGAGAAGGCGTCGTACTTGCGCGCCACCTGCTTGTCGACGTCGGCCAGCAGCGGCACGTTGAGCGAGTACTTCGCGACGAACCCCTCGTGGGAGTCCAAGTCTTGTGAGGAGATGCCGACGACGGTGGCGTCGAGCGCGGCGAAGTCCTCGGCGCGATCGCGATACGAGCAGAACTGTTTCGTGCACACCATCGTGTTGTCGCCTGGATAGAACAGCAGCACGACGCGCTCGCCGCGATGCTCGGAGAGCTTGAACGGCCCCGCCGTGCCCTGAAGCTCGAAATCGGGGGCCTGCTCGCCAACCTGGGGGGACTTGGCCATCTCCAAGCCAGCCTATAGGAGACGCGCGAGAAGCCGACGGATGTGGAGCCCGCTCGGCGCTACAGCCCGTAGTCCTCGAACAGCCGCAGCCACACCTCGCTGCGGGTCGGGAAGCATGGGACGGCGTGCCACAGGCGCTCGATCGGCACCTCTCCGACGACCGCGATCGTCGCGGCGTGCAGGAACTCCGCGACGTCCACGCCCGTGAACGTGGCGCCCACGAGCACGCGGCGATCCTCGTCGACGACGATGCGCACCGTGCCGGGGGCTTCGCGACCGACGAAGCTGCCGCCCGCATTGGCCTGCGTCGGCCGATCGACGGCGCGCACGTTCAGCCCCGCCGCCCTCGCGCTCGCGAGCGTGTGCCCGACGGCCGCGACCTGCGGCTCGGTGAAGATCACGCGCGGCGAGAGCCGCCCATCCGCGCACAGCACCGATCCGGACCCGCTACGCCCGAGGATCCGATCGGCCGCGACCCGCGCCTGGTACTTGCCCATGTGGGTGAGCAGCGCGCGCCCGTTGGCGTCGCCGACGACATACAGCCACTCGTGCCCTGGCACGCGCATCGTCGCCTCGACGTCGATCGATCGACCGGGCTCCAGACCAAGCTCCTGCACCCCGAGCTCGCCCGTCCGAGCGCTTCTGCCGGTCGCGACCAGCAGTTGCTCGCCGACGAGCGAGCGCCCGTCCTCGAGCTCCAGCTCGAACGCGCCGGGAGCGTCGTGAGCGCCGCGCTCACGTCTGACGCTGGACGCCTTCACGCCGAGGATCACCTCCACGCCGAGCTCCCGCAGAGCCGCGCACACCTGCTCTGAGGCGAACTGCTCCTCGGCGGCGATCAAACGCTCCAGCGCCTCGACGAGCGTCACCTGCGCGCCCAGCGACGCATACGCCTGCGCCAGCTCGACGCCGACGACGCCACCGCCGAGCACGAGCAGCGACGCGGGGATCGCCGAGGCCGTGGTCGCCTCGCGGTTCGTCCACGCGCCGGCCTCGGCGAGGCCGGGAATCGGCGGCATCGCCGCGCTGCTGCCAGGCGCGAGCACGACGGCGCGCCGCGCGCGCA
>JASLHP010000246.1 GCA_030149625.1 Solirubrobacteraceae bacterium | reverse complement strand
GTCGCGGTGCTCGTGCGCGAGCTCGCTAGCGGCGAGCGCAAGGGTCAGCACAAAATCTCGCTACGCGCCACCGACGACGACGTCGACGTCTCGATCATCGCGCGCGCCCAGGGTGGCGGCGGGCACCGCCGCGCGGCCGGCTTCACGACGACGCTCGACGCAATCGAGCTGGTCGCGTTCCTGCGCGAGGCGATCGCGGCGCAGCTGCACCCGTCCTCGAACGGGCACGCGGCCGCGACGCTCGCCTGAGCCGATCGCGGCGGGGGCGAGGCCGGAGCGCTCGATGGACGGTGTGCTGCTGATCGACAAGCCCGCGGGCGTCACCTCCCACGATGTCGTCGCCGCCGTCAAGCGCGCGCTGGGAGGACCGCGCACAGGACACGCCGGCACGCTCGACCCGTTCGCCACGGGACTCTTGATCGTGCTCGTCGGCAGGGCGACGAAGGCACAGAGCGTGCTGATGCGGCTGCCCAAGCGCTATGAGACCGTCGCTCAGCTCGGCGCGCGTTCGAGCACCGGCGACACCGAGGGCGAGATCACGATCACCGGACGGGTGCCACCCGACCCGCCGTCGCTGCCCGTTGGGGAGATCCGCCAGCGTCCGCCGATGCACTCGGCGGTCAAGATCGCGGGCGAGCGCGCCTACAAGCGCGCGCGCCGCGGCGAGCGCTTCGAGATGCCCGAGCGGATCGTCACCGTCTCGCGCTTCGAGCAGCTGTGGCGCGATCCCGATGCGCCGCCCGCGCTGCCGGCGGCGGGCGAGCTGCCGCGCGCGGGCTTTGCGATCGAGTGCGGCTCGGGGACCTACGTGCGCTCGCTGATCTCCGACCTCGGCGACGCTTACTGCCTGGCGTTGCGGCGCGATGCGATCGGTCCGTTCGACGTGCGCGACGCGGTCGCGCCGCCCGCGCGCGGCGAGTCCTGGCACAAGCCGCGACTGATCGAGCTCGATCGCGCGCTCGACGCGCTCTCCAAATAGGCTGTGCGGCCGTGAAGGTCACTCGCCTGCCCGACGTGGAGCGCGCGGCATCGCGCAGCGTCGCGGTCGGCACCTTCGACGGTGTGCACCTCGGCCATCGCGAGGTGATCAAGGGCGCCGACAGCGTGCTCACGTTCGATCCTCACCCCGTTTCGGTGGTATCGCCGCAGCACACGCCCAGGCTGCTGACGACGCTCGCGCGCAAGGCCGAGCTGGTCGCCTCGCTCGGCGTGCGTGAGCTGATCGTGATTCCGTTCGACGCCGAGTTCGCGAAGCTCTCCGCGGCCGCGTTCGTCGACGACGTGCTCGTCGGCGCGCTCGGCGCCCAGCGGGTCGCGATCGGCGAGAACTTTCGTTTCGGCCATAGGGCGCAGGGCGATTCGCGGCTGCTGAGCGCCGACGAGCGCTTCGAGACGGTCGTGCATCCGCTGCTCGAGGTTGACGGCGAGATCGTCTCCTCGAGCCACATCCGCGGGCTCGTGCTGGCCGGCGAGGTGGCTGAGGCGAATCGACTGCTTGGCGCGGGCTTCGAGTTGGGCGGCGAGGTGGTGTCCGGAGATCGGCGCGGTCGCGAGCTCGGCTTTCCCACCGCGAACCTGGTTCCCGACGAGACGCTCGCCTGCCCCGGCCACGGCGTGTATGCGTGCGTCGCCGAGAGCGAGCTGTTCGGCGCTCGCGCCGCCGCGGTCAGCATCGGCGTGCGTCCCACGTTCAACACCGGCCGCGGCGAGCTGATCGAGGCCTACGTGCTCGACTTCGACGGCGATCTGTACGGCAGCCAGCTGCGCCTGCGCTTCCTCGCGCGCCTGCGCGGCGAGCGGCGCTTCGAGGATCCGGCGGCGCTGGTCGAGCAGATGCATCGCGACGTGCGGCAGACGCGCGAGATCGCCGGCTAGCCGGCTCGGCGTCTGGTGTCTGCTACGGTGCCTCGCCTATGGCAGCTATCACATCGGAGCGCAAGCGCGAGCTCGCCGCCAAGTTCGGATCGGGCGAGAACGACACGGGCAACACCAAGGTCCAGGTAGCGCTGCTCACCGAGCGCATCAACCACCTCACCGAGCATCTGCGCGCACAGGGCAAAGACCACAGCTCCCGTCGCGGCCTGTTGATGCTCGTCGGGCGTCGGCGCCGTTTCCTCGACTACATGCAGCGGCACGATCTCGAGGGCTACCGCGCGCTGATCAAAGAGCTCGGCCTGCGAAAGTAGTACGACCGTGGACGCTCCGCGCTCCTGCGTCCTCAGTCGCTCGCGTGCGGAGCACGCCACGCTCCCCGCGTCCTTGGATCGCTCGGTCCACGACCGTCCTGAGGCGCAGTGACTGTCATCGGCGCAGGCACGCCCGCGCCGAGCTTCGCGCTCGCTCGCGGCGACGGCGGGAGCTTCACCGAGCAGGATCTGCGGGGCCGCGCGAGCGTGCTCGTGTTCTACCCGTTCGCGTTCAGCCCGGTATGCACCGACCAGCTCCAGCTTTATGAGGACGTGCGCCGCGAGCTCGAGCAGCGCGGGGATGCGCTCTACGGCGTCTCGTGTGACTCGACGTGGGCGCAGGGCGCCTTCAAGGAGAGGCTCGGCGTCGGCAGCGAGCAGCTGTCCGACTTCGAGCCCAAGGGCGCGGCGTGTGCCGCGTTCGGCGTGTTGCATCCCGGCGGTTTTGCCGAGCGGGCGCTCGTGATCACGGGCCCCGACGCGGTCGTGCGCTGGAGCTTTCAGGCCGGCTCGCCCGGCGAGCTGCCCGGCGTCGAGCTGCTGCGCGAAGGTCTCGCGACGGCCGTCGGCGCATAGCGCGAGGCTCACTTGCCACAGGCGCGAGCGCGTGCCCGCGCAGCGTTGCCCGCCGTCGCCGTCCGCTAAGCTCCGTCCGTTCGGGAAAAGAGAAAAAGAGAAACGGACCGCCGACCGACGGGCGGAACAGGAAGGCAGTGAATATGAGCAGTGACGCCGTTACACGGGTTTCCGTGGAGATTGCCGGCAGCGAGATCTCGTTTGAGACCGGCAGGATGGCCAAGCAGGCATCCGGCGCAGTCGTCGTCCGCCAGGGCGACACGATGGTGCTTTGCACCGCCGTCGCGGGAGGCATTCGCGACACAGACTTCATGCCCTTGACGGTGGACGTCGAGGAGCGCATGTACGCCGCCGGGAAAATCCCCGGCTCGTTCTTCAAGCGCGAGGGCCGTCCCGGCGAGAAGGGCACCCTGACCGCGCGGATGATCGATCGCCCGATCCGCCCGCTGTTCCCCAAGGACTGGCGCTACGACACGCAGCTGGTGGCGATCCCGCTCTCGATCGACCAGGTCCACCCCTACGACATCCTCGCGATGAACGGCGCCTCCGCGGCGCTGATGATCTCCGACATCCCGTTGCCGACGCCCGTCGGCGCGGTGCGCATCGGCAAGATCGACGGAAACTTCGTCGTCAACCCGCCGGAGGCCGACCTGCTGCCGGACGCCGAGAACGAGTCGGATCTCGACCTGATCGTGGCGGGCACCGAGGACGCGATCCTGATGGTCGAGGCGGGCGCCAACGAGATCCCCGAGGCTGAGATCCTCGACGCGCTGGACATCGCGCACGCGGCGATCAAGAAGCTGTGCGAGCTGCAGCGCGACCTGGCGGCCAAAGTCGGCAAGGAGAAGAAAGTCTTCGCGCCGATCCAGGTCGACCCGCAGCTGCTCGAGCAGATCCGCGCCTCACACGGCTCGGCGCTCGACGCCGCCACGCAGGTCGAGGACAAGCTAGAGCGTCAGGACGCGACGAAGGCCGTCGAGGAGCAGATCCTCGCGCAGTACGGCCCGAGCGCGCCCGAGGGTGCCTCAGACGAGCAGCTGGTGGCCGCCAAGGAGCGTCGCGCCGCCGCGCAGCTGGCGTTCGACAAGCTCGAGAAGTCGATCATCCGCGAGCGCATCGCCGTGCACAAGAAGCGCCCCGACGGGCGTTCGGAGAACGAGATCCGCGACATCTCGATCGAGGTTGGCGTCACGCCGAGGACGCACGGCTCGGCGCTGTTCACGCGTGGTCAGACGCAGGCGCTGAGCGTCGTCGCGATGGGCACGCTCAAGGAGGAGATGCGCATCGACACGCTTGGCCTGGAGACCAAAAAGTACTACTGGCACCACTACAACTTCCCGCCGTTCTCGGTCGGGGAGGCGGGCCGCATGGGCGGCGTCAAGCGCCGTGACATCGGTCACGGGGCGCTCGCCGAGCGCGCGCTCGCGCCGATGGTGCCCTCGATCGAGGACTTCCCGTACTCGATCCGCGTGGTCTCGGACATCCTCGAGTCCAACGGCTCCTCCTCGATGGCCTCGGTGTGTGGCTCCTCGCTGTCGCTGATGGACGCCGGGGTGCCGATCAAGCGTCCCGTCGCCGGTATCGCGATGGGCCTGATCAAAGAGGGCGACGAGTACATCGTGCTGACCGACATCGCCGGCGTCGAGGACCACCTCGGCGACATGGACTTCAAGGTCGCGGGCACCGAACGCGGCATCACCGCGCTGCAGATGGACATCAAGATCACGGGCGTCACGTTCGAGATCCTGCGCGACGCGCTGTCGCAGGCCAAAGAGGCACGCACGTTCATCCTCGGCAAGATGGCCGACGTGATCAAGACGCCGCGCGAGCAGCTCTCGCTGTACGCGCCGCGGATCCAGACGATCCAGATCGACCCCTCGCAGATCGGCCTCTTGATCGGCAAGGGCGGCGAAACGATCCGCGGCCTCTCCGAGGAGTTCGAATCGCAGATCGACGTCAACGACGACGGCCAGGTGCTGATCTACTCCGCCAACGGCGAGCTCGGCGACGCGCTCGTGGAGCGCGTGCGGATGATGATGAAGGAGGTCGAAGTGGGCGACGAGTACGTCGGCAAAGTCGTCAAGACGACCACCTTCGGCGCGTTCATCGAGCTCGCCAAGGGCACCGACGGACTGCTGCACATCTCGAACGTCTCGCCGGGCCAGCGCGTCGACAGCGTCGAGGACGTGCTCAACAAGGGCGACGAGGTCAACGTGCGCGTGGTCGAGGTCGACCGCGAGCGCGGCCGCATCGGCCTGCGCCTGACCGACGACCCGGACATCGCCGGCAAGTCCGTCGAGGAGCTCGCCGGGGTCGGCACTGGATCGCGCCCGTCCGGCGGCGGTCGCGAGGGCGGTCGGCCGTCGAGCAACGGTCAGCGCTCGGACCGGCCCCGCCGTCGTGACGGCGAGCGGGGTTCCGGGCGTCCGCGCCACGGTCGCGACTGATCCGCGGCCCAGCGTCCTCGCGCGTGAGCGACGAGCACCGCATAACTACGCTCGACTCGGGTGTAAGAGTAGTCACCGAACGCGTGCCGAGCGTGCGTTCGGTGGCGCTCGGCTTTTGGATCGCCACGGGCTCCGTCGCCGAGCACGATCGCGAGGCCGGCATCTCGCATCTGCTCGAGCACATGTTGTTCCGCGGCACCGAGCGCTACGGATCGCAGGAGATCGACGAGATCTTCGACGCGATGGGCGCCGAGATCAACGCGGGTACCGACAAGGAAGCCACCTCGCTGTATACGCGCGTGCTCGACCGGCACCTCGAGCACGCGTTCGAAGTGATGAGCGACATGATCTGGCGCCCGCGCTTCGGCGAGCTGGAGGCCGAGCGCGAGGTCGTGCTCGAGGAGATCGCGATGTACGAAGACGACCCGCAGGACCGCGTCTTCGACATCCTCGGCAAAGCGATCTTCGGCGCGCATCCGCTGGGCCGCGCGGTGATCGGCACGGCGGACGTCGTGGGCGCTGTCACACGCGAGCAGCTGGCCGAGTTTCATGCGCAGCGCTACCTGCCTGCCAGCATCGTGATCGCGGCGGCCGGCTCGGTCGACCACGACGCGCTCGTGCAGATGGCGGAGCAGATGCCGCAGGCGAGCGCGGGCGTCGGGCCGGCGCGCGCGGACGCCGAAGCCGACGGCCCCGACTTCACGCCGCGCGCGAGGCCACCGCCGCCGAGACACAGGTGGTACTGCTCGGTGTCTT
>JASLHP010000220.1 GCA_030149625.1 Solirubrobacteraceae bacterium | reverse complement strand
TGTAGATGCCCGCCCACAGCGGCGTCTTGGTGAAGTCATAGCCGTGCTGGGGGAGCCAGATCCCCTGCAGCCAGATGATCAGCATGAACATCAGCCCGCCGCGCGAGACAGACGAGAGGAAGGTCGAGAGGGTTCCGAAGGTGAACGCGCGAATTCGGAACAGCGGCAGCCGGAACATCGGCTCGGCGACGCGGCTCTCGACGACCGCGAACGCGACCAGAGACGCGAGTCCCGCGCCCAGCAGCGCCAGCACGCGCGGGCTGCCCCAGCCTGTCGCAGCGCCGCCGTAGGGGCGGATGCCGTAGGTGACCGAGACCATGATCAGGATCAGCCCGAGCGCGAACGTGACATTGCCCCACCAATCCACGTGCGCGCGTCTGGGCGTCGAGCGCTCCTCGAGCTTCAGATAGGCCCAGACGGTTCCGAACAGCCCAACCGGCACCGAGATCAGGAACACGAGCCGCCATTCGATCGGCGCCAACAGGCCGCCGAGCACGAGGCCGACGAACATGCCGCTGACGGCGACGATGTTGTTGATGCCGAGCGCCATGCCACGCTGGTTGGCCGGAAATGCGTCGGTGATGATCGCCGCCGAGTTTGCCAGCAGGAACGCGGCGCCGATCCCCTGCACGATGCGGAAGGCGATCAGGTACGTCGCGCCGGCGCGCCCATTCAGCCAATCGACGGTCAGCACCAACGAGGCGAGCGTGTAGATGACGAAGCCGAGGTTGTACATGCGCACGCGCCCATACATGTCCCCCAGGCGTCCGAGGCTGACGATCAGCACGCTCGTGACGACGAGGAAGCCGAGGATCATCCACAGCAGATAGAAGCTGTTGGCGGGCACGAGCGGATCGAGATGGATGCCGCGGAAGATGTCCGGCATCGCGATCAGCGTGATCGAGCCGTCGAGCGTCGCCAGCAGCACCCCGAGCGTCACGTTCGACAGCGCGATCCACTTGTAGCGGTCCGAGCCGCCCGGACCGGTGCCGCGCGCGTCTGCGCTCGCCTGTGCCCTGGGGCTCACTTCGCTCGCCATCCATTAAATATATACAGGAAAACTGAGCAGTTTCCCTGTCTTTGTCGCTATATAGTGTGCGCTCCGTGGCTGATGGCCTCGACACAACCCGCCTTGCGAGTGAGCTTCGCATCGTGCTCGGTCAGCTGATGCGCCGCCTGCGCGCCGAGCACCGCTTCTCGCTCTCGCAAGGCGAGGTGCTCGGCCGCCTGGACCGCGAAGGCACGCGCTCGATCGGCGATCTCGCCCTGGCCGTACGGGTGCGCCCGCAGTCGATGACGCAGACGATCGCCGACCTCGAGGGCGATGGCCTGATCGCGCGGCGCCCCGACCCGGCCGACGGGCGGCGGATCCTCGTCGAGCTGACCGAGCAGGGCCGCGAGATCCTCGAAGCCGACCGCCGCAAGCGCGAGGGGTGGCTCGCGCACGCGATCGCCGAGGACGTCTCCGCCGAGGAGCGGCGAGTGCTGACGCAGGCGATCGAGCTGCTGCGGCGCCTGGCGGAGGACTGAAGGCAACGGCCGCGCGCCCATGCGACCACGACGAGCCGGCCAGCGGGCGAAACCTATATACCAATGGCTAGATGACGCCTGTTCATCAGGCATATCTGCTGCAGGCCCGGCAGATGCAGGCTCTGTCGTTCTCCGTGCACATCCCGCTGGTGTGCTTCGGGATCGCGTTCCCCGCGATGATCCTGTTCGCCGAGTGGCTTTACCTGCGCTCCGGCGATGAGCTCTACCGCACGCTCGCGCAGCGCTGGACCAGGGTCATGGCCGCGCTGTTCGCGATCGGCGTGATCACCGGCACGATCCTCAGCTTCGAGATGGGCCTCCTGTGGCCTCAGTTCACCGCTACGTTCGGCAGCGTCTTCGGGCTCGGCTTCGCGATCGAGGGCTTCTCCTTCTTCACGGAGGCGATCTTCATCGGCATCTACATCTATGGCTGGGATCGCCTGTCGCCGAAAGCGCACTTCCTCAGCGGCATCCCGATCGCGATCGCAGGCGTCACAGGCTCGTTGATGGTGATCTCCGTCAACGCCTGGATGAACCACCCCTCCGGCTTTCGCCTCGTGGACGGCAAGGCCGTAGAAGTGCATCCGCTGAGCGCGCTGTTCGCCAACAGTTTCCTGTGGCCCGAGCTCGTGCACATGTATGTCGCCGGCTACATCGTCGCCGGGTTCCTGCTCGCCGGCGCCTACGCGATCGGGCGTCTGCGCGGGCGCTGGACTCGCTACGAGCGCACCGCGCTGGCGATCCCGCTGACGATCGCGGCGCTCGCCTCGCCGGTGCAGATCCTGATCGGCGACTGGGCCGCCCGCGACGTCGCCACTGCCCAGCCGATCAAGCTCGCCGCGATCGAGGGTCTCGCGCATACGACCAAGGGCGCCTCCGAGCATCTGCTCGGCTGGTACACCGAGGGCCAGGTCAAGTATGGGGTCGCTATCCCCAAACTGCTGTCGCTGCTTGCCTTCCACGATCCCGACGCCGTCGTCAAGGGCCTCGACACCGTTCCCCTGAGCCGACAGCCGCCGGTGAACGTCGTGCGCGTCTCCTTCCAGTTGATGGTCGCGATCGGCACGCTGCTGGCGCTGCTCGGCGCGATCTACCTGTTCGTGCGGATCAGGCGCGGACGTCTGCCCGAGTCGGCGTGGTTCTACCGGGCGCTCGCGCTTGCCGGCCCCGCCTCCGTAGTCGCGCTGATCGCCGGCTGGGTGACGACCGAGGTCGGCCGCCAGCCGTGGGTCGTCTACAAGGTGATGCTCACCGACGAAGCCGTCACCGGCGCCGGCGGCATACCCATCGGCTACGCCACGCTGGTGTTGGTGTACGCAGGCGTCGGCGTCGGCGTCGCGTGGATCCTGCGCCGTCTGGCGCGCATGCCGATGAGCCCGCCTGCCGCCGGCGCGGGCGGGCATGGACGGCGCGGATCGGCCGCGGATGACCCGAGCCCGGTGGTGTGAGCGTGCGCCTGTACGAACTGCCGCTCGTGTTCGTGCTGGTCGGGCTCGCGCTCTACGTGGTGCTCGCCGGCGCCGACTTCGGCGCCGGCTTCTGGCAGCTGTTCGCCGGTCGCGGCGCGAGCGGCGTGCGCGTCCGCGACCACGCGCACGACTCGATCGCGCCCGTTTGGGAGGCCAACCACGTGTGGCTGATCTTCGTGCTGACCGTCACCTGGACCGCCTACCCGAGCGCCTTCGGCGCGATCGCCTCGACGCTCTCGATCCCGCTGTTCATAGCCGCGATCGGCATCGTCCTACGTGGCGCCGCCTATGCGCTGCGCGCCGGCGCTGCTTCGCCGAGCGAGCAGCGCCCGATCGACGCGGCCTTCTCGATCTCCTCGATCCTCACGCCGTTCGCGCTCGGCACGATGGCCGGCGCGATCGCCGCACGGCGCGTGCCCGTAGGCAACGCCGCCGGGCATCTGCTTTCCAGCTGGACGGGAGCGACCTCGATCCTCGTCGGCGTGCTGGCCGTCGCTACGTCCGCTTATCTCGCGGCGGTGTTCCTCGCCGCCGACGCCGCCCGTGTCCGCGACCGCGAGCTGGAGGACGGCTTCCGTCGCCGGGCGCTCCTTGGCGGAACGCTCGCCGGTGCGATCGCGCTCGCCGGCCTCGCGGTGCTCAGCTCCGATGCCCATCCGCTTTATCACCGGCTGCTGCACAGCGACGCGCTTGCCGCGCTGATCGTCTCGATCCTCGCCGGCCTCGCCACGCTCGAGCTCGTCCGCCGCCGGCGCTTCGAGACCGCTCGCTATACCGCCGCGCTCGCGGTCGCCGCCGTGATCGCCGGCTGGGCGCTTGCGCAGAGCCCGATGCTGCTGCCTGGTTTGACCGTCCGCCAGGCCGCGGCGCCGCACGACACGCTCGTCGTCGTGGTCGTCGCCGTGCTCGCGGGCGGCGCGATCCTGTTCCCGTCGCTCGCGCTGCTGTTCAGGCTCGTGCTGCGCGGCCGGCTCGATCACGGGCAGCCACCGGCCATCCACGCGCCGGCGTCCGCGATCGGCGAGCTGTTCTCGGCGTCGCTGACAGGACTGCTTGCCCGCGCCGCCGGCGCCTGCCTGCTCGCGGGCTTCGGGCTGCTGACGATCGCCGAAGCGGGCTGGGCGCACGCGCTCGGTGCCCTCGCACTGCTCGGCTTCGTCGTCTGCGGTTTCCTCGCCGACGTCCCGTCGCAGCTGGTGAGGCTCGACGATCAGGCGGATCCCGTGCCTCGCTCTCAGCGCTCGTGAGGGCGAGTGCCCTACGGCTCGGTGTGAACGACCACGTCGGCGATGCCGGCGATGCGCTGGCGCAGCTCCTCCTCGAGCTCCCCGGCGAGCTGGTGCGCGTCGGTCAGGGACGCGGCCGCGTCGACGAGGAGCGTGAGGAACAGCACCCGCCCCGCCCCTGTCGAGAGCAGCCGCACCCGCAGCGGGCCACTGCCGGTGCGCTCGCGCACGATCTGCTCCACCGCATGCGTGACCTGCGTATCGGCGCCCTCGTCGGGCGCGCGCGCCGCGAGCGGGCGCTCGAGCGGCTCCAGGTGCGTCTGCACGTCGGCCACCTCCGGACGCGCGCGGATTGCCTGCTCGACGCGCTGGGCGACCTCGTGCGCCGTCCGCAGGTCGAGCTCATCGGGGAACTTCAGATGCAGCGAGACGCTGCTCGAGCCGCGCTGCTCGAAGATCGTGATGTCGTGCGCCTCCTTGACGAGCGGCTCCGCGAGCGCGATCGCGAGCACCCGGTCGCGCAAGTCGAGACCCCGCAGGCGCGGCTCGACGTGGACGACCACATCGCTGCCCGGCAGCGCCTGCTCGAGTGCGCTCTCGACCAGGTCGGCGCTGTGATGGCCCTCGACCACGGCCTGGCCCGGCGGCACGCTGACGACCACGTCGGCGAAGTAGCGGCCCGCCGACTCGCGCACGCGCAGCCGATCGAGCTCGACCTCCGCGCCCAGTTCCGCGATCGCGCGTTCGGCGAGCAGCTGCGCGTGCTCGGGAGCGCGGTCCATCAGCACGTTGGCGTTCTCGCCGATCAGGCGCAAGGCGGTCACGAGCATCACGAGCGCAACCAGCAGCGCCGCCAGCGAGTCGCCGTCCGCGAAGCCGGCGTGCACCGCCAGCAGGCCGACGAGCACCGCGAACGAGCCCGCCATGTCCGCGATGAAGTGGGCCGCGTTCGAGCGCAACGTGGGACTGTCGCTGTGTCGCGCAGCAGCGAGCGCGATGCTCATGCGTCCGACTTCGAGCACCAGCGCCACGCCGATCACGGTCAGCTCGTACCAGTGCACACGCGGTGCCGCGCCCGTGTCCACCAGTCGCGCGATCGCCTCGTCGGCGACAAGCACGACGCCTCCGATCAGGATCGCGGCCTCCCCGAGGGCGCCGAGGTTCTCGGCCCGGCGGTGGCCGTAGGGGTGCTCGCTGTCGGCCGGCCGGCCGCCCAGTTTGACCGCGAAGAACGTCAGCGCCGCGGCGATCACGTCGCCGCTGGACTCGATCCCGCTCGAGATCAGCCCGAGGCTGGCGCTCGCGAGCCCGAAGCCGAGCTTGAGCGCCACCAGCAGACCCGCGGCGGCGAGCGATACCAGCGTGCTCGCGCGGCGGGTGAGCAAGCGGGTCTCCCCCGTCTGCGACATGGCTAGAGACTATGGGTCGCAATGGCGTCTGAGCGCGGCGACGGTCGCGACGGTCGTCGGGGAGCCGTACGCCGCGAGTCGTATCTTGGGCTGATGGCGCACGATCACGGCACGCACGCCCACGCGATCGGCCCGGAGACGGACCGCCGCCGGCTGGTGCTCGCATGCGCGTTGATTCTCGCGTTGATGACCGTCGAGGCCGCGAGCGGCGTGCTCGCGCACTCGCTCGCGCTGCTCGCGGATGCCGGGCACATGCTCGTGGACGCCGCGACGATCGGCGTGTCGCTGCTCGCGCTGCGCCTCGCCGCCCGCCCGCCCGGCGGCGCGCTGACGTTCGGCCTGAAGCGAGTCGAGATCCTCTCCGCGCTCGCGAGCGCCATCACGCTGCTGATCCTCGCGACGCTGATCGCATACGCGGGGGTGCGGCGCCTATTCGCGCCGCCGCACGTGCACGCCGCGCTGGTGCTCGCGGTCGCGCTCGCGGGCGCGCTCGTCAACCTGATCGCCGTGTGGACGCTGTCCGGCGCCGATCGCCGCAGCCTCAACGTCGAGGGCAGCTTCCAGCACGTTCTCACGGACCTCTATGGCTTCCTCGGCACGGCGATCGCGGCGGGCGTGATCCTCGCCAGCGGCTTCCAGCGCGCGGACCCGATCGTCTCGCTGTTGATCGCGGCGCTGATGACGCGCTCCGGCGTCACGCTCGCAAAGGCCTCTGGCCGGGTGTTCCTCGAGGCCGCGCCGGAAGGACTCGATCCGCAGGAGATCGGGCGCGCGCTCGTCGCTCAGCCGGACGTCGTCGAGGTCCACGATCTGCACGTGTGGGAGGTCACGAGCGGCTTCCCGGCGTTGTCCGCGCACGTGCTCGTGGGAGCCGACAGCGACTGCCACGCCGCGCGACGCCAGATCGAGGAGCTGCTGCGGGCGCGCTTCGCGCTCGAGCACACCACGCTGCAGGTAGACCACGCGGCCAGCGAGCTGCTGGAGATCGCGCCCGCTCAGGCGCCCTGACCGCTCGGGCGCACGAGCACCTCGTTGACGCTCACGTTCGCCGGCTGCCCGATCGCATAGAGCACCGCGCCGGCGATGTCCTCGGCGGACAGCGGCGTCACCCCGGCGAAGCGCTTGGCCATCTGCTCGAGCACCTCCGGCCGGTTGTGGCCGGACAGCTCCGTCGCGACGGCGCCCGGCTCGATCAGCGTTACGCGCACGCCGAGCGCCACGCCCTCCTGGCGCAGCGACTCCGAAAAGGCGCCGACGCCGAACTTCGTGAGGTTGTAGACGCCCGATCCCTGGCGCGCGACGCGTCCCGCGACCGAGCTGACGTTGACGATGTGACCCGCGCCCTGCTCGCGCATCAGCGGCAGCGCCGCGTGCGTGCAATAGAGCACGCCGAACACGTTCGCATGGATCATCCGCCGCCACTCCTCCGTCGGAGCGCCCTCGATCGGGCCCAGCAACATCGCGCCGGCGTTGTTGACGAGCACGTCGAGGCGGCCGAGCTCGGCGCTCGCGCGCGTCACGAACGCCCGCGCCTGATCCTCCTCGCCGACGTCGGTGGCGACGGCGATCGCCCGCCCGCCCTCCGCGACGATCCGCTGCGCGAGCGCCTCGTTTCGCTCCACGCGTCGCGCCGCGAGCGCTACGGCGGCTCCGGCACGGGCACACGCGAGCGCCGTCGCCTCGCCGATTCCCGAGGATGCTCCGGTGACGGCGACCACCTGCGAAGAGAGATCTATGTCCATGCGCCGAGCTTAGCCTGCGCAGCTCACCGATCCAAGGATGCGGCCGATAACCAGCTCAGATCGAACGAACGCTCTTTTTGCCCAGCTTCTGGGTTTTACGAGGCGTTATGACGGGCACGGTAGGAATGATCCGTCGGGAAGGTAAGCGCGCATATGGCGTCGAACGAGCTAAGGACACCGCCCCACCAGGAGATGGTTGACAACGCAACTATCGTGTCGTATAATTCCGACTCCAAGCATCGGATTAGAAGGACGCACATGACAGACTCGCCCACAAACCCAACTCTCACACTAGAGCAGGAGCCAGAGGAGCTCGTCGCCGAGACAGAGACCGTCGCCGCTCCAGAGCGACTCGACAGCCCGATCGAGCGGATCGACGTCAGCACCCCCGACACGTTCATTCCCGAGTCGGTCGACCAGCTGCTGGCACACTCGCGGCGCTACCCCCTGCTCACGCCCGCCCAGGAGATCGATCTCGCAAAGCGGATCGAGCGCGGCGACCTCTACGCCAAGGAACTGCTCGTCAACTCCAACCTGCGCCTCGTCGCCTCCAACGCGCGTCGCTACCAGAACCAAGGGCTGCCGCTCGGCGACCTCGTACAGGAGGGCATGCTCGGCCTGATCCGCGCGAGCGAGAAGTTCGACTGGCGCAAGGGCTTCCGCTTCTCCACGTACGCCACGCTGTGGATCCGTCAGGCGATCCAGCGCGGGCTGGAGAACTCAGGACGCACCATTCGCCTGCCCGTCCACGTCGCCCAGCGCTCCCGCAAGGTCGGGCGCGTCGAGCGCGAGCTGTCGGTCCGGCTCGGCCGCGAGCCCACGCTCGAGGAGCTCGCGACCGAGACCGGGCTGCCGATCGACCAGGTGGAAGAGGTGCGCCACCAGCGCGCCGCGCTCGTCAGTCTCGACCAGCAGATCGGCGAGGACGGCGACACCGCGCTCGGCGACCTGCTCCCCTCGGATGCCGAGGTGCCCGAGGAGACGGCATGGGAAAACGAGCGCGAGCGCATCGTGCACCGCGCGATCGAGCAGCTGCCCGAAACCGAGCGCAAGGTGCTGACGTTGCGGTTTGGCACAGGCCGCGAGGAGCCGCAGACGCTGACGGCGATCGGCAAGCGGCTCGGGTTCTCCGCCGAGCGCGCCTCGCAACTCGAGCAGCGAGCGCTGAAGAAGCTCGCCGAGTCGCCGGAGCTCGCGGCGCTGCGCGAGGCAGCCTAAACCCGAGAAGACGTTCTAAGCTCCTTCCCGTCGGACGCAGAACCGTCGGGAAGGAGACTTGGATGATCGATGAGTCTTTGTGGGACCGCGTCGTCGCCTGGACGATCGCCGCCGGCGAACGCGTGCTCGCGCCGATCGAGCGCTTCATCGGCAAACGCTCGCTCGTCGGCGACGCGACGTTCTTCGGGCTCGAGCAGTTCGCGTGGGTGAGCCACATCGAGCAGCACTGGGAAGCGATTCGCGAGGAGGCGGAGCGGCTGCTCGAGCATCAGGCCGAGCTCGCGAGCTTCCAGGACATCTCCAAGGACCAGGCCGAGATCACCGACGACGACCGCTGGAAGACGTTCTTCATCTACGGCTACGGGTTCGAGGCGAAGCTCGGCGTCGAGATGTGCCCCCGCACCGCCGCACTGATGCGTGAGATTCCCGGAATGACGACCGCGATGATCTCGATCCTCTCGCCCCGCAAGCACATCCTCGACCACCGCGGTCCCTATAAGGGCGTGCTGCGCTATCACCTGGGCCTGATCGTGCCCGAGGACGCCGAGGCGTGCCGCATCCGCGTCGGCGATGACGTCCGTCACTGGGAAGCGGGCAAGAGCATGGTCTTCGACGACACGTTCAACCACGAGGTCTGGAACGACACCGATGAGACACGCGTGGTGCTGTTCGTCGACGTGCTGCGGCCGCTGCCCTTCCCGGAGTCGCTGATCAACCGCGCGATCATCAAGGCGATCGGCTACTCGCCGTTCGTGCTCGACGCGAAGCGCAACCAGGAAGCTTGGGAACGACGCTTTCTGGCGCGGCGCTCAGACGCTCGACACGCTCAGGCCGGTGCCCTGCAGTAGTTCGTTGGCCTGAGCGTTCAGCGTCGTGAACTCGCCCGTGAGGATCAGCAGGCCGAGGCAGACCATGACCGCGCCGCCGAGCGCGACGATCACCGGGAAGTGGCGCTTGACGACGCCGAGCGCGGCGGTCATCCGCTCGAACGCGAGCGCGATCAAGAGGAACGGGATCGCGAGACCGGCCGAATAGAACGCGAGCAGCAGCGCGCCGTGCGCGGCCGAGCTCGAGATCGCGGCCTGCGTGAGAATCGCGCCGAGCGTGATGCTCGTACAGGGCGTCCAGGCGATCGCGAACGCCGCGCCCGCGAGGAGCGGCCCGCCACGCCCGGCGAGCCGCAGCAGCGACTCGGAGTGCCACTCGCGGTTGAGCATGCCGATGAACGGCGTTGCCAAGAAGACGACGCCCATCGCGACGATCAGCACGCCGCCGATCTGCTGGAGCGTGTGTTTGTGCGCGTTCAGCGAGGAGCCGATGACCGTCGCGCTCATCCCCAGCAGGATGAAGATCAGCGAGAAGCTCGCGATGAACAGCAGGCTCGGCACGAGCACGCGCCTGGCGCCGACCCCGTCTTTCAGATCGGCCGGCGTCACGCCGATCACCGTCGAGAGATAGCCGGGCACGAGCGGCAGCACGCACGGCGACAGGAACGACACGAGGCCCGCGGCCATCGCCAGCGGAATGCCGACGCCCGTGGCTGTGTCCGATGAGGCGGCGAGGATCAGCTGAGCGTGGGTCACGGTTGCATCTGCGATGCAGGATGGCGAACCGCGTCGCGCAGCAGCGCGACATCGCGCTCGAGCTGCGACACGCGCTCGCGCAGCTGCTCGATCTCGCGTCGCGTCTCGCCCGCGGCCGGCGCGGTCGCGGCGCC
>JASLHP010000191.1 GCA_030149625.1 Solirubrobacteraceae bacterium | reverse complement strand
GGCGCGCGGGCCCCGCCGCCGCGAGCGGGCCGGCGAGCTCGCGTGAGCGACCTGCTGGCGGATCTGCGTGCGCGCATGCCCCGCGTGGCGATCGTGCACGAGTGGCTGACGATCCCCGGCGGCTCCGAGCAGGTCGTGCTCGAGCTGCTGGACATGTTCCCGTCCGCCGAGCTGTTCACCTCGATCTACGATCCGGCGCCG
Organism: Solirubrobacteraceae bacterium; assembly: GCA_030149625.1. The sequence continues at coordinate 5,865 of JASLHP010000191.1, read as the reverse complement.
TGGCCGGCCGCGATCACCGAACGCCGCGTGCACGCCTCCGCGCTGAATCGTCTGCCGGGAGCCAGCCGCCACTACCCGAAGCTGCTGCCGTTGATGGACAGGGCGTTTCGCTCGTTCGACCTGTCGCGCTTCGATCTCGTGATCTCGAGCAACCACGCGTGCGCCAAGAACGTGGTCACCCCGCCAAGCGCGCTGCACGTCTGCTACTGCCACACGCCGATGCGCTACGCGTGGGAGGAGGGGTTCCTCGACGGCGAGGAAGTCGGCGGGCTGACGCGGTTGGCTCTGCCGCGCCTGCTGCGGAGGCTGCGGCGCCAGGATCTCGCCGGCGCCGCCGGCCCCGACCTGTTCGTCGCCAACTCGCGGCACGTGGCCGCGCGGATCGCGCGCTACTACGGGCGCTCAGCCGAGGTCGTCCACCCGCCGGTGGCGGTTGAGCGCTTTCTCGAGCTCGAGCGCGAAAGCGGCGACTTCTATCTCGTGTTCGGGCGCGTCGTCCCCTACAAGCGCGTCGATCTCGCCGTCGCCGCGTGCGCGCGTCTGGGCCGTCCCTTGAAGGTCGCGGGCGACGGCAGGGCGCTTGCGGGCATCCGCGAGGAGTCGCGTGGCCTGGACGGGATCGAGCGGATCGAGTTCCTCGGACGCGTCGAGGCGAGCGAGCGCGATCGCCTGCTCGAGCACGCGCGCGCGCTGCTGTTCCCCGGCGAGGAGGATTTCGGGATCGTGCCCGTCGAGGCGCAGGCCGCGGGCGTGCCGGTGATCGCTTACGGCGTGGGCGGAGCGACCGAGTCGGTGCTCGATGGACGCACGGGGGTGCTGTTCGCCGTGCAGGACGCCGGCGGCCTCGCGGAGGCGATCGAGCGGTTCGAGCGGCTCGAGCTCGACGAGCGGCAGGCGCGCGCGAACGCGCAGCGGTTCGCGCGTGAGCGTTTTCGCGAGGAGATGGCGGCCGCGATCGACGGGGCGCTGGCGGCTCGCGTGGGCGTCGGCGAGACACGAGCGCGGGCGGACTCGGCGAGCGCGTGAGCACTCGCCGCCGGACGCGGCTCAGGTGGTGCGAATGATCAGCACCGAGCAGGGAGCGTGGTGGGAGACCTTGTTCGGCACCGAGCCGAGCAGGAAGCGCTTGGCGCCAGTCATGCCCTTGTTGCCCACCACGATCAGGTCGGCCTCCTGCTCCTCGGCGATGTCGAGGATCGCATCGGCCGGGTCGCCTTGGCGCGCGTAGACGTTGACGGCGACGCCTGCTTCGCGCGCCAGCTTCGCGGCGCTCTCGAGCGTGGCCTCGACGTCCTCGCGCGGGTTGATCGCCCACTGCAGATCCTCGGGCGCTTTGCGCCGTTCCTCCTGCAGACGCTGCGCGGGCACCGGCTCGTAAGCGCTCACCAGCTCGACCTTCGCCCCGACCGCGCGCGCGAGGTCGACCGCCTGGCGCACCGCCTGGGTGGCGGTGTCGGAGCCATCAGTCCCCACTACGATCGCGTTGAACATGATTCTCCCTCGGGTCTCGTCCAGGTTTGCGCCACGGCGGCGGCAGCGCCGATCATATCCGCATCCGCTCACGCGGTCACACGAACGCGGACGGCGCGTCTGACGCCATGATCGACCTGCACTGTCACGTGCTCCCGGGCATCGACGACGGGCCCGAGACGATCGCCGGCTCGATCGCGCTCGCACGCGCGGCGGAGCGCGCGGGCATTCGCACGCTCGTCGCCACGCCGCATGTGAGCTGGCGATACGCCAACACGGCTGAGGCAATCGCAACCGGTGTCGCCGAACTGAACCGGCGCTTGGCCGAGGAGGGAGTCGATCTCGAAGTGCTCGCGGGTGCCGAGGTCGCGATGACGCGCGTCGATGACACAGCGCCGCGGGAACTCGAGCGGCTGACGCTGGGCGACGGCGGCTGGCTGCTCGTAGAGCCTCCTTTCACCCCCGCCGCGAGCGGGCTCGACACGATCCTGCTCGAGCTGCAACGCCAGGGACATCGCATCTTGCTCGCCCATCCCGAGCGCTGCCCGGCGTTCCATCGCGATCCTGAGATGCTCACGACGATCGTGCGCGGCGGCATCCTCACGTCGATCACGGCCGGCTCGCTCGCCGGCCGCTTCGGAGCGCCGCCGCGGCGGCTCGCGCTGAGGCTGCTGCGAGAAGGGTTGGCGCACAACGTGACTTCCGATGCGCACGATGCGGTTGACCGTGCACCAGGCATGGCGGATGAGATCGAGCAGGCGGGGCTCGGCCCGCTCAGCGACTGGCTCACGCGTGCCGTGCCGAGCGCGATCTTGGCCGGTGAGGAGCTGATTCCCGCGCGACCGCAGGTCGAGCTCGGGGAGGACCCGACGACGAAGCGCTCGCGCTGGCGACTTGGTCGCTGAGCCGCGCCGCGCTCTACGCCAGCCTGACGATCGCCACGATCATGCCGATGACGACGAACACGACGATCGCCACCTGCATCCAGATCGAGATCGGGGACATGGCGCATACCCTAGCCGCCGGCGCCGGCCATCCGCCGGAGGCTGCTCGGCCTGCATCTATGGTGTGAGCATGACAGCTCGCCTGCAGCGGCTCGCCGGCGCGGGCGGCCTCGTCGTCTGCGCGCTCGTGTCGCTCTGCACCGCGCTTGCGCCCGCGCGCGGCACGGAGGCGAACCCGCCGGCCGCGCGCACGGCCGTCGCTGGTCCCCTCGGAGGCGTGAACATCGTCGGGCTCGGCTACGGCTCGGATCCCGCGGAGGCCGATCGCGAGATCGCCCAGGTCAAGCAGCTGGGCGCGAAGCTCGTGCGCGTCGATGTGCCGTGGTCGGTGATGCAGCCGCGAGCCGCGGGGCAGAACGAAGCTGGCGCGCTCGCGTACACCGACCGTCTGACGGCCGACGCGGCAGCCGCCGGTATCCGCGTGATCATGCTCGTCGACAGCACCCCGTGCTGGGTGTCCTCGGCGCCCGCGTCGCTGCTGCGCAGATGCCGGCCGGAACAGGGCAGCGCCGCCAACGCGTGGCCGCCGCGCGAAGCGCGTGCCTACGCCAACTTCGTCGCGTATCTCGCGCAGCGCTATGGCACGAAGCTCGCGGCCATCGAAATCTGGAACGAGCCGGATCAAGCCAACGAACTGTATTTCGCCGGGCCCGACAAAGCCGCGCGCTATGCCGCGCTGCTACGCGCCGCCTACACCGCGATCAAGAGCGCGAGTCCGGGCGTGCTCGTGCTGGGCGCCTCGATCGTGGGCGACAACGGCAAGTTCCTGCGGCTGCTCTACGCGGACGGCATCAAGGGCTACTACGACGGCCTCGCGGTGCACTTCTACACGCTGACGGTGGCGGCGGTGCGCTACATCCACGAAGTGCAGCTCTCGAGCGGCGACTCGACTCCGATCTGGCTCGACGAGTTCGGCTTCAGCAGCTGCTGGCCACGGCAGAAGATCCAGCAGGAACAGGGCTGTGTGACCGCGCGTCTGCAGGGCGTCGATCTCGCCGACATCTTCCACTCGCTCGCGCGCTTGCCCTATGTCGCGGGCGTCGTCATGTACAAGCTGCAGAGCTCCGCCGACGAAGACTTCGGGGTCCTCACGACGACGGGCGCGCGCAAGCCCGCATACGGCGCGCTCGCGCGCGTGCTCGCCTCGCCGTTCGGCGCGACCAGCGCGGTCACGCTGAAGCTGCGCCGCGCGCACGGACACGTGCTCGCGAATGGATCGGGACCGCCGGGCGATTACATGGAGCTGCAGGCCTTCCAGGGCACGGTGCTGCGCTACAAGGCGCTGTTCGTGCTCAATCGCTTCAACGAATACTCGATCGCGCTGCCCAAGGCGCTCGGCGCCTCGGGCTTGCGTGTGCGTGTCTTTCAGTACGCCGAGGGGCCGGCGCGAGCGGCTCAACGAGGCATCTGAGCGAAGCGCTTGCCGCCCACCCGGCGTTCGCCAGGCGCTCGCCGATCGCGACGCGCTCGCCGCTCACCCGGCGCTGGCCAGGCGCTCGCCGCTCGCGACGCGCTCGCCGCTCACCCGGCGCTGGCCAGGCGCTCGCCGATCGTGAGGCGCTCGCCGCTCACTCGGCGTTTCGGAACAGCGCCGCCAGCGTCATCGCGAGGATCTTGAGGTCCAGCCCGAGCGACCAGTGAGCGATGTAGTAGTTGTCCCACTCCACCCGCTCGGCCAGCGAGGTCTGCCCCCTGAGGCCGTGCACCTGAGCCCAGCCGGTGATCCCGGACTTGACCCGGTGGCGGTCGCCATAGCGCAGGATGTCCTGCCTGAACAACTCGACGAACTCGGGCCGCTCTGGACGCGGGCCGACGAGGCTCATGTCGCCGCGCAGGACGTTGAACAGCTGCGGCAGCTCGTCCAGCGAGCTGCCGCGGAGGAAGCGCCCGACGGCGGTGCGGCGATCGACGCCCTCGACGCCTCCCGGCGCGGTGTCTCCGCCGAGCAGGAAGTCGAGCGCGCCCGCGCCGTCCGCGGTGTCCTCGCTGGGCGGGGCCTCGCGCATCGAGCGGAACTTGTAGAAGTCGAACGCCCTGCCGTCGCGCCCCACGCGCCGCTGCTTGAAGAGGATCGGGCCCGGTGAGCTGACGAGCACGGCCAGCGCGGCGAGCGCGAGCACGGGCGAGAGCAGGATCAGCAGGATCAGCGAGAGGATGCGGTCCAGGGCGTGCTTGATCGCGAACTCGAGCCCACGCGGGTCGACCGACGTGAACGACAGCAGCGGCAGGCCGCCGACGGTGTCGTAGCGGACACGATCGTTGATCGTGTCGAACATCCGCGGCACCACTGACACGTTCACGCCGAGCTCCTGACAGCGCTGGATCAGACGGCTGACGCGCGCGTCGGTGACGCTCGAGAAGGCGACGATCAGGTGCTTGATGCCCGTGCGCTCGATCGTCACGTCGAGCTCGTCGATCGTCCCGAGCACCGGCACGTCGCGCCCCCCCACCTCAGCGACCGTCCGCGGGTCCTCGTCGAGGAAGCCCACCGGCACGAACCCGTACTCGGGGTGCGAGTCGAGCCTGCGCGCGACCTGAGCGCCGACGATGCCCGCTCCCATGATCAGCACCGGCTTGCCCACGAGCCGCTGTGCGCGCGCCCAGCGCTGTGCGACCGAGAGCACGATGCGCCCGACGCCCACGCCGATCAGCGAGAACAGCCAGGCGCGCAGCCAGTCGCCCTGACTCGGCACCTGTTTGTTGAGGTACATGCCGAGCACGGCCACCGCCATCGCGGCGACCGACACGGCGCTGAGCACGGGCACGATCCCGTCGAGCACGAGCGCGCGCATGCGTGTGCGATACAGGCCGCGCAGGTAGAACAGCAGCAGCACCAGCGGCGGCAACGCGAGCAGCGGCGCCTTCAACGCGGGGACGTGCTCGACGCCGTGGACTCCGCCGAGCGAGATCGTCAAGGCGACGCACAGCGTCAAGAAGTCGACCGTCACCCGCAGCGCCCCCCAGCCGGGCCCCTCCAGCGCCCACTGCAGTGGGCCGCGGAAGCTTCGGTGCCACAGCGTCTTCGGCGGCGGCGCGTCGTGCGTCAGCTCTCCGCGCAACGGCAGCGTCGTCGAGGTCTGTTGGGTGATGTGGGTGCTGTCCATGGGCAGGGGCCAACGGCCCTATGTGCTTACTCGGGTCCTGCGTCGCATCGCTTTAGCGACCTTGGGTCCTCTGGCGTGGCTGGCGCGCCAGCAGCCGTGTCAGAACACCCGTCGCCACCAGCGCCGCGAGCGCCAGCAGTATGTACGCGAGATCCGAGGTTGAGAGCACTTCGGTCTTCGAAACATCAATGTTTACGGGCGATGTACGCACTCTGGAGGCCGGTGCGAACTGCTTGGAGGCCGCGCCGGAGGCCCCCTGTGCGGAGCCGCGCGAGTGTCTCTGTCTG
>JASLHP010000177.1 GCA_030149625.1 Solirubrobacteraceae bacterium | reverse complement strand
GCCCGCCTCGCTCAGGTCCGCCGCGCACACCGGGCACAGCCCGGCACAGTCCTCGCGGCACAGGATCTTGGCGGGCACCGCCAGCGCGAACGCGTCCCGCGCCCAGCTCGCGAGGTCGAGCGTCTCCTCGTGCACGTACGGGCTGTCGAGCTCCTCGCCGCCGCCCGGCCGGTCGACCTCGCGTGCCTCGACCTCGACGCGGGGGCTTGCGTCCTTCAGGCAGCGCATGCACGGACCCGCGACCTCGGCGCGGAAGCGGATCGACAGCGCGTAGCCGCCGCCGCTCATGCGCGAGACGCTCAGCTGCACCGGGACCAGCCGCGGCCGCGCGTCGTAGCGCTCGCTACCGAGCGTCAGCGGCTCGATCGGCGTGCGCAGCTCCAGGCGCCGGCCCTCGCCGGGGCTCAAGGCGAGCCCTGCGAGGTCGAAGTCGTGCGTCTCGGCAGCCATCGCCTTCCAGGCTAGCCTGTGCCCTGACGGGGCGCGAGACCGCACGGCGTGCTACGCGCGTGTCCGCAGCTCCCGCTTGAGGATCTTGCCAGTGGCGTTTCGCGGCAGCTCGTCGACGAACACGACGTCGCGCGGCACCTTGAAGCGGGCAAGGTTCTCCTTGACATAGGACTGCACCGCCTCCGCCGTCAGCCGGTTGCCGTTGCGCGGCACGACGAACGCCTTCAGACGCTGGCCGAACTGCTCGTCCTCGACGCCGATGACTGCCACCTCTTCGATGTCCTCGTGGTCGGCGAGCAGATCCTCGACCTCGCGCGGGAACACGTTCTCGCCGCCGCTGACGATCATTTCGTCGTCGCGGCCCTCGACGGACAGCCGCCCGGCGGCGTCCAGGCGCCCGACGTCGCCGGTGCGCATCATGCCGCCGACGATTTCCTTGCCGCCACCGTCTGTGTAGCCCTCGAACTGAAACTCGTTGGCGACGAAGATCCGGCCGACCTCGCCCCGCGGCACTTCGCGGCCGTCCTCGTCGAACAGCTTTACGACCGTGCCGAGCGGCGGTCGCCCGGCGGTCCCCGGCGCGGCGCGAAGATCCGCGGGCGTCGCGATCGTCGCCCACGCGACCTCGGTCGAGCCGTAGAGGTTGTAGAGCACGTCGCCGAACGTGTCCATCACCCGCGTAGCGAGCTCACCCGGCAGCGCCGAGCCGCTGACCGCGATCACCTTCAGCGAGCTCACGTCGTAGCTCGCGATCGTCTCCGGCGGCAGCTCCAGGATCCGCTGCAGCATCACCGGCACGACCACGAGCGCGCTCGCGCGCTGCTGCGCGATCGCCTTGAGCGTCTCCTGCGGGTCGAACTTGCGGCGCAGCACGAGCGTCGAGAGCAGCGGCAGGCTCAGCAGGAAGTGGGCGTAGCCCCAGGAGTGAAACAGCGGCGCGGCGATCACCGTCGTCTCACGCGCCTTCAGCGGGATCTTCGAGAACAGTGCGGCCGCGGGCTCGACCGAGTCGCTCTGCGGACGTGCCGCGCCCTTCGGCGTCCCCGTCGTACCCGACGTCAGGATCACGACACGTCCTTTGCTCTCGGGCGGCTCGAGCTCCGAGCGATCGCCACGCGCGATCAGCTCCTCGAGCGTCGGCTCGAGCACACCCTCCGCCTGCGCCGGAGTCGCTCGCCACGCGACGAAGCGCAGCCTGCCCGCCGCGCCCGCGCCCACGAGCGCGCCGAACTCCTCGTCGTAGACGACCGCCACCGGGTCCTCGCGCGCGAGCACGTCGGTGATCTGCGGCCCGGCGAACGCGGTATTCAGGTACAGCGCGCCCGCGCCCAGCTTCGAGCACGCGACCGTCGCCTCGATGAAGCCACGGTGGTTGCGGCACATGATCGCGACCCCGTCGCCTTCGCGGACGCCCGCCTTGCGCAGCTCGTGCGCGAGCGCGTTGGTGCGCATGTGCAGCTGCGCGAAGCTCAGCACGCCGCGCTCGTCGACGAGCGCGGCTCGATGCGGGTGGCGCGCGGCCGCGCCGGAGTACGCGCCCGCCGGCGTCGCGCCCCAGCGGCGCAGCGCCACGAGCGACTGCACCAGCCTGTCCGGCCGCAGCGGCTCGAACATGCCGGTGTCGAGCAGCGACCGGAGGACCAGCAGCTTGTGCCGGGCGAGGGCCACGCGTGAAGCAGTCTGCTCGTTCACGTATCGACCCTACCCAAAAGCGACGCGCGACATGCGAGCGTGCGCGCGGGCTTCCTAGCCGACTTCGGCCGGTTCGTCCTTGCCCTGCAGCCGCTCGCGCCCACGCTGCACCGCGGCGATGAACTTCGAGAGGTTGACCTCGAGCGTGTTGAGGATCTCATCCGCGTAGTCCTCCGCGCCGAGGCGAATCTCGCGCTCGCGGGCGCGTGCGTCCTCGACGATGTCCTCCGCCGCGCGCTCCGCCTGCTTGGTGACCTCCTCCTCGCCGACGAGCTGATCCTGGCGCTCGCGCGCGTCCTTGATGATGCGCTCGGCCTCCTTCTTGGCCTCGGCGAGCATCTCCTGGCGCTCCTTGACGATCCAGCGCGCCTGCTTGATCTCCTCGGGAATCGTCGCGCGCATCTGGTCGAGGATGTCGTAGATCTCCTCCTTGTCGACCCGGACCGTGTCGGTCATCGGCATCGTCTTGGCGTTGTGCACCAAGTCGTCGAGCTTGTCTATGAGAACCAGGACATCCATCGCTATTGCCTACCGCTCGGCATCTCCTCTAGCGTCCATTTCGTCAGCGCGTCAGCTCTTCCTGCAACCGCTTGGCGACCTCGTCGGGGACCAGATCGTCGATCTTGCCTCCAAACGTGGCGAGCTCCTTGACACCACTCGATGACAGGAAACTGTACTGCGGCGAGGCCATCAGGTACACGGACTCGATGCCAGGATCCTGACGGCGGTTGAGCTGGTTCATCTCCAACTCGTACTCGAAGTCGGAGATCGCGCGCAGGCCCTTGACGATCGAGCGCGCGCCGATGCTCCGCGCGAAGTCGACGATCAGCGTCGAGAACGGCTCGACGCGCACGCCGTCGAGGTCCGCGAGCGCGCGCTCGATGAAGCCGACGCGATCCTCGATGCCGAACAGCGCGCTGCTCTTGCGCACGGAGCGGTTGACGACCGCGACCACCACTTCGTCATACAGGGCGGCCGCGCGGCGGATCACGTCGAGGTGACCGTTGGTGATCGGGTCATAGGAGCCCGGGCATACCGCTATCGATTTTCTTGGCGTGCTCATTCGTGGCGATGGATTGTGATCGATGTGTCGCCGTAGCGTCGGTCCCGCTCGAGCGCCAGCTCGCGCGCCCGCGTCGGGGCGAGCTCGAGCGGAGCCCGTCGGTCGCTCTCGACGACGACGCGCGCGCCCGGGCTCAAGAGCGCCGGCAGCATCGCCGAGAGCTCCGTGCCCCACCGATCGGAGCTCGGGCTGGCCGACGCCGACGGTGTTGCTCGCGCCCGTCCGTACGGAGGGTCGATGAAGACGAGATCGTATGTCTCTTGGCGACTCGCCGCGCCGCGCAGCGCCTCGAGCGCATCCGCGCGGCGCACCTCGACCTGCCGAGCATCGATGCCGAGCGAGGCGAGATTCGCGTTCAGAGCCCTGATCGCGTCCCCGTCGCGCTCGACGAACACAGCAGTTCCCGCGCCCCTGGAGAGCGCCTCGATGCCGAGCGCGCCGCTGCCCGCGAACAGGTCGAGCACGCGCAGCCCCCCGACATCGTCGAGCATCGCGAACACCGCCTCCTTGACCCGGTCTGACGTCGGGCGCGTGACGCGGCCCGTGGGCGCTCGCAACCGCCTGCCGCCGAGGCGGCCCGCAATCACACGCATGCGGCAACCGTACCGTCTGCCACGGGGCTGTCAGGCTGGGATGGGCGCGCCTGCCGTGGTGCCCAGCTCGCGCTCGATCGCCACGCCCAGCAGCGCATGCTCAGGCGAGCTGAGCTCTGGGTCGCCGGCGAGGATCGCCTCGGCGCGGGCACGCGCGAGCTCCAGCAGCTGCGCGTCGTCGGGCAGCCGTGCGATGCGGAACTGCCCGAGACCGGACTGGCGCGTGCCGATCAGCTCGCCCTCCTTGCGCATCGCGAGGTCGATCTCGGCCAGGCGAAAGCCGTCGGCGTGCCGTGCGAGCGCCGCGAGCCGGCCGGATCCAGTCCCGCCGACGAGCAGGCAGCGCGAGCGGTGCTCGCCGCGCCCGACGCGCCCCCGCAGCTGATGCAGCTGCGAGATCCCGAAGCGATCCGCGTTCTCGATCAGCATCACGGTCGCGTTCGGGACGTCGATCCCGACCTCGATCACGGTCGTCGCGACCAGCACGTCGGCCTTGCCCGACGCGAACGCCGCCATCGCCTCCTGCTTCTCGCGCGGGCGCATGCCGCCGTGCAGCAGCGCGAGCTCGTAGCCGGCGAGCTCGCCGTCGCGCAAGCGCAGCAGCTCGGCGCTCGCGGCGCGCAACCCCAGCTCCGGCGCCGCCGGACCCGGCGGCGCCGCGACCTCGGCCGACGTCGTCCCCCCCGCCTCGTCCCCCGCCGGCGAGGACTCGATCAGCGGGCACACGACGTAGGCCTGTCGCCCGGCGGCAAGCTCGGCGCGCAGCTCCTCGTAGGCCTGTGCGCGCTCCTGCTCACCCGAGACGAGACGCGTCTCGATCGGCTGGCGTCCACGCGGAAGCTCGCGCAGCGTGCTCGTGTCGAGGTCGCCGTAGCGCGCGAGCGCGAGCGTGCGGGGGATCGGCGTCGCGGTCATGTGCAGCACGTGCGGCATTCGCGCGGCGCCGGTCGCCGAGCGACTCCGATCGCCGTCTTCTCGCTCGCCCAGCGCCGCGCGCTGACGAACCCCGAAGCGATGCTGCTCGTCGACGATCGCGACCGCGAGCGCGTCGAACACGACGTCCGGCTCGATCAATGCGTGCGTGCCGACGACCAGCGACAGCTCGCCGCTCGAGAGCTTGGCGAGCGTGTCCCGCCGACGGCGTGCGGGCGTCGAGCCGGTCAGCAGCGCCGCGCTCACCGACTCGGAGCCGAGCAGCTGCTGGATCGTCGCGAAGTGCTGCTCGGCGAGCGTCTCGGTCGGCGCCATCAACGCCGCCTGCAGTCCGTGGCCGACGGCTCGCAGCATCGCGTACAGCGCGACGACCGTCTTGCCGCTGCCCACCTCCCCCATCAGCAGGCGCTGCATCGGCGCGGTGCGCGCCAGGTCGGCGTCGATCGCTTCGATCGCTCGTCGCTGATCGCCGGTTAGCGCGAACGGCAGCCCGTGCGCGAGCCAGCGCGCGCCGAGCTCGTCGCCGCGCGCGAGCACGGCCGCGCAGGTGCGCGCCCGGCGCGCGGCGCGCCGCCGCAGGAACACGAGCTGCGTCAGCAACAGCTCCTCGAACGCGAGGCGGCGCCGGCCCGTCTCGGGGTCCTCGGGCAAGCGCGGGAAGTGCATCGCCGCCAGCGCGCTCGCGCGGTCGGGCAGGCGCTCGCTGACGCGTGTCGCCGCCGAGAGCGGCTCGACTACGTCCGCGAGCGCGTCCCTCTCGGCGCGCACGAGCGTGAGGATCTGCGTCGAGGTGACGCCCTCCGCCGCGGGGTAGTGCGCGACCGCGTCGCTCTCGCCGGGGGCTGGCGCGGCGCCGTCGCCGCCCGTCTCGGCGCCGAGAGCGTGATGGGAGACGGTGAAGCCGCCGCGCGCGTCGGCCTTGCCATGCAGCAACAGGCGCGTGCCCGGCGGGTAGCGCTCGACCAGCCACGGCTGGTTGAAGAACGTCGCGCGCATCGTGCCAGTGGCGTCGAACACGCTCGCCTCGACCAGCGGGCGCATGCCGCGACGGCGCACGGGCCGCGCGGCGATCGCGCGCACCTGCACCGCCACCGTCGCCTGCTCGCCGGCGCGCAGCGCCCTCACGGTGCGCGCCTCGCGACTGTCGCTCGGCAGGTGCTCGAGCAGCCCGCCTACGGTCTCCAGCCCGAGCGACTGCATGCCGGCCAGCAGCTTCTTTCCCGTGATCTCCAGCGGCCGCTGCAGCTGTGAGGGCCGTGGCCAGCGCACGGGGGCCGCGATCAGCTCGGCGCGAGTGACCCGCTCGCTCGAGGCGAACGCATGGGCGAGCGCCCGGCTGTGCTCCGGAGCGCTCACGGCGCTCGCTTCGGGGCTCTCGATCGCGCTCGCCGGCATGCGCCGCGCATCATCGCCGCCGCAGCGGACGCGGCCGCTACTCCGCGGCGAGCAACCACCAGTAGGCCGGCTGGCCGCCGTGTCGCAGCTCGAGCTCGACGCCGCCGTTGACCATGCCCTCGATCTCCTTCAGGCCGAGCGGCGCGTCCTCGCCATCGAGCACGCTGATCAGCTCGGGTGATCCCTCGCCGTTGCCCTCGGTCGCGAGCGTACGCAGAATCGCCTCGAGCGTGGCTCGCGGCTCGCCCCATGCCCGTACCTCGTCCTGCACGAAGCCGACGGCGTCGCCGCGCCGGAAGCGACCCTGGGCGTCGTCGCGAGCCGCCGGCGCGACGGCGCCCGTGCGCACGCGCGCGAGCGCTTCGGCCACTGCCCGCGCGTTCTCCTCCACCGAGCGCTCGGGCGCCAGCGCGACCGCGGCGGCGAGACCGGCCTGCTGGCTGGTGGTGGGCGCGACGTGCACCTGCTTGTCCGACAGACGCGCCGCGTGTTCGGCCGCCATGATCACGTTCGCGCTGTTCGTCAGCAGCACGACCTCCTCGGCCGGCACCTCGTGGATGCCCGCCAGCAGGTCGTAGGTCGACGGGTTGAGCGTGGGACCGCCGTCGATCGTGTGCACGCCCAGCTCCTCGAACAGCTGGCGCAGACCGTCGCCGCTGACGACCGCCACGGCCGCGCAGCGCGGCTCGCGCCCGGCGAAGCCCTGAGCGCTCGTGCCGGCCGACTCCGCGTCGGCCGGCTCACCGGCGCCCAGGCGACCCTCCCGATCGGCGACCTGCGCGTGCATGTCCGCGACGTCCAGGTGCGAGATCTCGCCCGCGTCGACGAACACGGCGGTCGCGCGCTCTGGCTGATCGGTGTGCAGATGCACCTTCAGCGTGCTCGCGTCGCCGACGACGAGCACCGAGTCGCCAAGCCGCTCCAGCGCGGAGATGAAGCTCGTCGGCGACAGACCGCTGCCGGTGACGGCGAAGTTCGTGCAGAAGCGATAGGTGCTCGAGCTGTGCTCGGGGTGGGTGATGCGCGCCGGCGCGTAGTGGTCGAGCGGCGGCGGATCCTCGCCGCGCAGGGCCGCCACGACGCCGGCGAAGATGATCGTCAAGCCGTAGCCGCCGGCGTCGACGACGCCGGCGTCGCGCAGCGCCGCGAGCATCTCCGGGCCGCGCTTGACCGTCTTCTCGCCCGCCTGCACCGCGCCTTCCAGCGCGGCCGCGATCGCTCTGTCCTGCTCGCGCGGCGCGGTCGTCGGGTCCAGTCGCGGGCTCTCGGGGCCGTGCGCGAGGTCGGCGACGATCTTGTGCGCCATCTCTCGCGCGACCGTCAGGATCGTGCCCTCGGCCGGGTCGCGCACGGATGAGTAGGCGCGGTCGGCGGCGTTCGCGAGCGCCGCGCCGATCAGCGTCGCGTCGATCAGCTGGCCAGGCCTCGAGACGAGCTCCTCGGCCGCGCCGCGGATCAGCTGCGAGAGGATCACGCCGGAGTTGCCACGCGCGCCCAAGAGCGCGGCCCGTGCGACCGACTGCACGATCTCCTCGCGCCCGATCTCGTCGATCGTGCGCTGCTCGTCGCTGCCCTGCAGGCGGTCGAGCTCGGCGAGCACGGCGCGCAGCGTCAGCGCCATGTTGTCACCGGTGTCACCGTCGGCTACGGGGAACACGTTGAGGTCGTTGACCTCCTGGCGGCGCGATTCCAGATGTGCAAGCGCGCCCGCCACCGCCGCACGGAAGCGAACCAGGTTGGTATCCGTCACGGCGAGAGGTCTATCAGCTTCGCCGGGCCATTCGCCCGGCGACGGACGACAATCGAGCGCTCACAGCGAGCTGTAGGGACGGTTGCAGAGCCGGGCAAGGAGGCAGCAAGCGAACTGTGGCTAGCACACGAGCGAGCGAGGACGCCGCCTGGCGGCGCTCAGCGGCCCTACAGGGCCTTGGTGACCTTGCCGGCTTTGAGACAGCGGGTGCAGACGTAGACGCGGCGGGGCGCCTTGCCGACGAGGATCCGCACCTTCTGCAGGTTGGGGTCGAAGCGACGCTTGGTCGCGACCATCGAGTGGCTGCGGCTCTGGCCGAACGCCGGACCCTTCCCGCAGCTGTGACATACCTTTGCCATTCGCCGCAGTCTAGCTGCTCGCCGGCCCGTCCGCGGGGAGCGCGAGCGCGCTTCGCAGCGCCGCCATCGCGATCACGGCCTCGGCGGCATGGCGGCCCTGATCGCGCTTGCCGCCGCCGGCCCGCGCAAGCGCCTGCTCCATCGTCGCGCAGGTGAGCACCCCGAACGCGCACGGCACGCCCGTGTCCAGCTGTACGCGCATGACACCGCGCGCGACCTCGGCGCAGACGAAGTCGTAGTGGTCGGTCTCGCCGCGAATCACCGCGCCGAGGCAGGCGACTCCGGCGAAGCGTCCACTCGTGGCGGCATAGCTGGCGGCCAGCGGCAGCTCGAATGCACCGGGGACGTCGAAGATCTCCACGTCGGCGTGACCCGCTTTCGCGAACGTCGCGATCGCGCCGGCGACCAGCCGCTCGGCGAGGTCCTCATAGAAGCGCGCGACGGCGATCGCGAACGGTGCGGCGGTCGCGCTCACTGCCCGCGACGCTCGCGCTTGCGACGCTCGCCGTGCAGCAGCTCGGCGTCGAGGTTCAGACCCTGGTGGTGCAGCGTGTGGCCCATGCGCTCGGCCTTCGTGCGCAGATAGGCCTTGTTGTGTTCGTTGGGCGCGTGCTCGATCGGGATCTGGCTGCTGATCGACAGCCCGTAGCCCTCCAGCCCCCGGATCTTCTTGGGGTTGTTCGTGAGGATGCGAATTGAGCTGAGCCCGAGATCGACGAGAATCTGGGCGCCGATACCGTAGTCGCGCAGGTCCGCCGGCAGCCCGAGCCGCTCGTTGGCTTCGACCGTGTCGAAGCCCTCCTCCTGCAGGCGGTAGGCGCGCAGCTTGTTCAACAGACCGATGCCGCGCCCCTCTTGCGAGAGGTACAGCAGCACGCCCTGGCCCTCGCGCTCGATCATCGACAGGGCCGATTCGAGCTGCTCGCCGCAGTCACAGCGCAGCGAGTGGAACACGTCGCCGGTGAGGCACTCCGAGTGCACGCGCACGAGCACGTCCGCCTGCCCGGAGACTTCGCCCTTGACGAGCGCCACGTGGTGCTTGTCGTCGACGAGTGAGCGGTAGCCGACGGCCTCGAAGTCGCCAAACGCTGTCGGCAAGCGCGTGTCGACGACCCGTTCGACGAGCTTGTCGTGGCGCCGACGGTAGGCGATCAGGTCGGCGACCGTGATCATGCTCAGACCGTGGCGGGCGCAGTAGTCGACGAGTTCCGGCACGCGCGCCATCGTGCCATCGTCATTCATCACCTCGCAGATCACGCCCGCGGGGTTCAGCCCGGCGAGACGCGCAAGGTCGACGGCCGCCTCGGTCTGTCCGGCTCGCTCGAGCACGCCGCCGGCGCGGCTCTTGAGCGGGAACACGTGGCCCGGCTGCACGAGGTCGCGTGGGCGGCTCTCCGGGTCGATCGCGACCTGGATCGTGTGCGCGCGGTCGTGCGCAGAGATGCCGGTGGTGACGCCTTCGCGCGCCTCGACGGAGACCGTGAACGGCGTTTCGAACGGCGACTCGTTCTTGGCCGCCATCAGGTCGAGCCCGAGGTCGTCGCAGCGTTCGGCGGTCAGCGACAGGCAGATCAGACCGCGCCCCTCCTTCGCCATGAAGTTGATCGCGTCGGGTGTCGCGAACTGCGCGGCCATCGTCAGATCGCCCTCGTTCTCGCGATCCTCGTCGTCGCAGACGACGACCATCTTGCCCTCGCGGATGTCATCGATCGCTTGCTCGATCGTCGCGAACGGCGTTGCTGTTCGACTTGCGCTCATACGCGTGCCTCCAGGAGTCGCTCGACGTGCTTGGCGAGGATGTCGACCTCGATGTTGACGAGATCGCCCTCGCGGATCTGGCCAAGGTTCGTCCGCTCGAGCGTCTCGGGGATCAGTGAGACCGAGAAGCCGCGCTCGCTCAGGGCGCTGATCGTGAGGCTCACGCCGTCGACGGCGACCGAGCCCTTCTCGACGAGATAGCGCGCGAGCCCGTGGTCGAGGTCGATCTCGATCACGTGCGCGAAGCCCTGCTCGCGCACGTCGCGCACGGTGGCGGTCCCGTCGACGTGGCCTTGAACGACGTGCCCGCCGAGGCGCTCGCCGGCGCGCAGGGCGAGCTCGAGGTTCACGCGCGAGCCGGCGCGCAGGCGCCCGAGCGAGGAGCGCTCGAGCGTCTCGATCATCGCCTGTGCCCTGAAGCGCTCGTCGCTGACATCGGTCGCCGTCAGGCACACGCCGTTGACGGCGACCGAGTCGCCCTCGCACAGCGCGCCCGCGAGGCCACTGCGGATCTCGATCACCGCGCCCTCGCCGTCCTGCTCGAGCGCGCTCACGCTGCCGAGGTCTGCGATCAGCCCCGTGAACACGGCTTACGCCTCCTCGCGGATCGCATCGGTCACCACTCGCGTAGCCGCGCCGAGATCAACAGGTCGCCGCCGATCGGCGCGCATTCGAAGCTGAGCGCTCGCAGCGCCCCGGAGATGCGCTCGACGCCTTCGCCCTCGAGCGGGTCGCGCGCGGCGCTGCCGCCGAGCAGCAAGGGCGCGAGGAACAGGCGCAGTTCGTCGATCTCACCGGCATCGAGGAACGCTCCCGCGAGATGCGGGCCGCCCTCGAGCAGCACCGAGGCGACGCCGAGCGCACCCAGCTGATCGAGGCCGGAGCGCACGCGCGCCGGCTCGTTTTCGCCGGTCGCTACGAGCACCTGTGCGCCGGCGGCTTCGAGCGCGTCGACGTCGGCGCGCGCCGCGGCGCGCGAGACCACGACCGTCAGCGGGATCTCCGCGGCGGCGGCGCTCAGCTGAGAGCTGGGCGGCAGCCGCGCGAGCGAGTCGAACACGACGCGCCGGGGCTGCGCGTCGGGCTCGGCCGGCGTGCCGTCCGGGCGCGCCGTCAGCTGGGGATCGTCCGCGAGCGCTGTGCCGATGCCGACGACGACGGCGTCGACGGACGCGCGCCAGCGGTGCGCGAGCTGGCGAGAGTCCTCGCCGCTGATCCATTGAGAGTCGCCGGTGTGGGTCGCGACCTTGCCGTCGAGTGTCATCGCCGACTTGAACAGCACCCAGGGGCGCCCGACGCGCGCGTGCTTGCGAAACGCCTGGTTGAGCAGCCGCGCGCTGGTGGCGAGCTCGCCGTCGGCGAGCACGACCTCGACGCCCTCGTCGCGCAGGATCCCGAGGCCGCGTCCGGACGCCTTCTCGGTCGGGTCGTCGGAGGCGACGACGACGCGGGCGATGCCGGCCTGCAGGATCGCATCGGTGCAGGGCGGCGTCTTGCCCTCGTGACAGCAGGGCTCTAGCGACACGTACAGCGTCGCCCCGGTCAGGTCGGCGAGGCCGCAGGCCTCGATCGCGTTGACCTCGGCGTGCGCGGCGCCGTATTCACGATGCCAGCCCTCCCCGAGGATCTCGCCGTCACGCGCCACGACCGCGCCCACCACCGGGTTCGGCTTGACCGCGCCGGCGCCCTTGCGCGCGAGCTCGATCGCGCGCTCGAGGTGGAGCTTGTCGGTGTCGGTGCAGCTGGGCATCAAGAGTGAGGATAACCTCGCGTGCTCGCGATTCCTACGCCGTCGCGCAGCGTCCGCCGTGCAGCCGGTAGATCGTCATCTGCGGCCCCGGCCGCGCGTAGGCGAGCGGGTAGTAGTCGAAGCTCCAGTCGAAGTTGAACGCGACGCGCCGACGGCCGCGCCCATAGGGCGAAGCGCGGTAGACGACGCGGCCGTCGCGGGCGAGCTTGCGGTAGTAGGCGAGCGCGCCGGGCACGGCGGTGCGGTCGGCGAAGGCGCGCCCGGACTCGGTCGAGCCGGTGATCACCCAGCAGAAGCCTTCGTGCTCGTAGAAGTCGATCAGCGCTGGGTGCAACGTCGTCTCGTAGTCCTCCAGGCCGACTTTTGGCAGGTAGCCGGGCGCGATCGCGCCCGCGGGCGCGATGCGCGGGTACAGCGACGGATACAGCTGCCAGCGATAGGGGTTGTCGTTCGTCGAGGTCCCGGGCTCGACCTCGCGCGCCCATTCCTCCAGCTCGACCGGCTCGGCGACGATCTTCGCGCCGGCGGGTATGTGCGCGAGCATCCACGCGCGGGTCAGGTTGCGCGTGTCCGCTCGCGAGAGCACGATCCCGTCGTGCACGCTGTACACGATTCCCTGGGCCAGCAGCGCTGACACGAGCAGCATCGCGAGCGCGGCGCGCGGCGCGGGACCGCTCAGCTCACGCCCGGCCCAGTCGAGCACCTGCGCGACGAACAACGCCGCCAGCAGACACGCGACGGGAAAGATCGGCATCAGCCAGCGCCCGAAGTAGCGGCCCTGCAAGCCCATGAACGCGACGAACAGCAGCGCCGCGGGCACGAGCAGCCAGCCGAGGCGTCGCTCGCGGCGCCAGACCGTGACGGCGCCGCCGAGCGCCGCGAGCGACGGCGCCCAGCCCAGGCCCCAAGTGAACGACCACAGGTAGTAAGCGAGACCGCCGTCTTTGGGCGCCCCCAGCTTGCCCTGCGATTCGGCCGACAGCGTCGACTGGTGGACGAGTTCGGCATGAAAGCCGTGGTAGTCGAGCAACGCGTAGGGGTTGGCGATGAGGAACGCCGCGAGCGCACAGACGCCCGCGAGCGACGCGCCCGTGAGCGCGCGCCTGCGCCCCACCAGCGTGGCGTGCCCGTCCGCGCCGGCGTCCAACGCCCGCGCGAGGATCGCCACGAGCAGGGGCACGATCACGATGCCCGCCGTGTACTTCGTGGCGCACGCCAGCCCAAGCCCGACGCCGGCCAGCACGTAGTCGCGCACGCGGCCCGTGCGCAGCACGCCGGCGGTCCCGAGCAGCGACAGCGTCGCGGGCGCGAGCGTGGCGGCGTCGTTGAGCGCGAGATGTCCGTAGGAGACCGGCATGAAGGCGATCGCCTCGATCGCGGCCGCGAGCAGGCCGACCGCGCGGCCCAATAGCCGCGCGCCCGTCAGGTACAGCAGCCACAGCGCCACGGTGCCGAGCACGGCGACGGTGACGCGCGCGAGCGTGTAGACCTCGGCCGGGTGCAGCGCAAACGTCCGCACGACGCCGTCTGGACCCCCGTAGGCGAGCTCGAACAGGAAGTGGAGCAGATACGTCAGAGCGGGCGGGTTCGCGAAGTAGTGCGGATTCAGCGTGCCTTTCGCGAACATCCCGACGGCGATCGGCACGAAGTGCTCGTATTCGTCGACGTTGTACACGTAGGGCAGGCCCTGGCGCACGCCCCACAGTCGCAGCCCGAGACCGCCGAGCAAC
This sequence comes from Solirubrobacteraceae bacterium, assembly GCA_030149625.1. Next base: position 4,433 of record JASLHP010000177.1, on the reverse strand, counting down.
ACCGCCGCGAGCGCCGCCCACACCCACCGCCGCGCATGGTCGCCACCGCGCCGAGCCCCCGTCCGCGCGACCGGCGCGGGCGGCGGGGTCGGCGGGGTCGGCATCGACGCGAACTCAGCAGTTGCCATACACCGCGTAGAAGCGACTCGTGTAGATGCGCCGGAAGCCCGGCGGCGGGATCTGATCTTGCGCGTCGTCGCCGGGGTCGACGATCGCGTCGACGAACACGGCGTCGCCGAGCGGATACACCGCGACGCTGCCCGCCGTGATCCGATCCTCGAGCGTGCGCTGGCCGTGTTCGACGTCGGCGCGCGCCTGGCTGCGCGCGACGATGTCGTGCTGACCGACGCTGTCGAGTATCCAGCGAGCGTCGGGGATCAGCTTGTTGTCCGGCAGCGACACGAGCGGGCAGCGGCGCAGTTCGGCCTTCACGATGGGGCTCTCGAGCGCGGCCGCGAGACCCTCGTGGAAGTCCTCGTGCTCGGCCAGCGTCAGGCGCAGGCTCGACAGGCTCAGCGTGTTGGCCGCCGAGATGCCTCCGTAGACGACCAGCACGAGCGCCGCGAGCACCCACGCGCGGCGCACCCACGAGCCCGGCTCGAGCATCGACCAGCCGCCGACGGTGACGGCGCAGAACGGCAGCAGCAACACCGCCGCGCCGATCAGGTAGCGGTCGACGACCGAGGCCCCGACGGCTCCCTCGGCGACGAACACACCGACCAGCACAGCGAACGCGGCCAACGGCGCGAGCGCCCGGCGGGGCGCCATCCAGACCGCGAGGCCGATGCCGAGCAGGCCCCCGAGCACCACCGGCAGCTTGTCGATTCGCACGCCGTAGGACCACAGCGAGCCGAGCACGCTGGTGAACCCCTGCGTGCGTTCGAGTTCCGCCGCGAGACCGGCGGTGGCGCTGAGCGAGTACAGCGGGTTGCCTGTGACGACGGTGTCGAGCGCGGCCCAGACGATCGGCGCGATCGCCGCAAGCGCGAGCTGGCGCACGCTCCTGCGCAGACGCTCGCGCGTGAGCAGCTGAGCGCCGCGCTCAGCGGGCGCCGGCCACGAGCACCACAGCCAATAGGCGCCGCTGAGCACCCACGCGTCGGGGCGCAGCAGCCCGGCGGCGGCGAGCGTCAGGAAGACGGGCGCGCCCCGTCTCGGGCGTTCCAGCTCGAGCGCGATCGCCCACACGATCAGCGCGACGTAGGAGATGTCGAGGTAGCCCTGAGCGGCGAGGTTCTCGATGAAGAAGCGACTGAGCAGCAACAGCGCGGCAACGAGGCCGACGACCGGGCCGAAGCACAGGCGCCCGAGCCGGTACATGCCGGCGACGGCCGCCACGAACGAGGCGATCGAGCCGAGCACCATCAGCCGCGCGCCGCCCTGCCCGACGATCGAGCACAGCATCCCGAACGCGATCGCGAGCGGATGCTCCGTGGGGCCGCGGTAGACGCGGAAGTCGGGTAGGTGCAGGTGCAGCAGATCGCGCCCCCACAGAAGCGCGTAGAACGAGTCGTAGGTCGGATAGGTGGGAAAGGCGAAGTAGCCGATCAGCGCGCCGACGCACATCGCGGCAAAGCCGGCGCGCGCCCACGTCCGCGACGGCACGCCTCGCAGCCGGCTCAGCCTGATCGTGCCCGGCGGCTGCCGGGTGAGGGTGGCGCTCTGCATCTGCGTCGACTTGGGACACTAACCTGATCGCCGTGAAGCTCATCATCCAGATTCCCTGCTTCAACGAGGCCGAGCAGTTGCCGCAGACGCTCGCCGACCTGCCACGCGAGCTCGACGGCTTCGACGTCGTCGAGTGGCTCGTGATCGACGACGGCTCGACGGACGCCACCGTCGAGGTCGCGCGCGCGCACGGCGTCGACCATCTCGTGCGCCTGACGAACAACAAGGGACTGGCCGCCGGCTTCCAGGCTGGCATCGACACGGCGCTGAAGCTCGGCGCCGACGTGATCGTGAACACGGACGCCGACAACCAGTATCACGGCCCTGACATCGCGAAGCTCGTGCGCCCGATCGTGGAAGGCCGCGCGGACATGGTCGTCGGCGACCGCGAGGTGGGCGGCATCGAGCACTTCTCGCCGCTGAAGAAGACGCTGCAGCGACTCGGCTCGTGGGTCGTGCGCCAGGCGTCCTCGACCTCGGTGCCGGACACGACCTCGGGCTTCCGCGCATACAACCGTGAGGCCGCGATCCAGATGATGGTCGTCTCGAAGTTCACGTACACGCTCGAGACGATCATCCAGGCGGGCAAGCTGCTGGTCGCGGTCGACCACGTGCCGATCAGGACCAACGCGAAGACGCGCGAGTCGCGCCTGTTCCCGTCGATGGGCGCCTACGTGCGCCGCAACAGCCTCTCGATCTTCCGCATCTACGCGCAGTACGAGCCGCTGCGCGTGTTCTGGAGTCTCGCGCTGTTGATGAGTCTCGCCGCGGCCGCTGTCTGGATCCGCTTCGTGGTCGCCTACGCCGAAGGCAATGGCAAGGGGCACGTGCAGTCGTTGATCCTCGGCGCGGTGCTGTTCATGGCGGCGGTCGTACTGTGGGCGCTGGGCGTGATCGGCGACCTGCTCGCCGCGCAGCGGGTGATGACGCAGCGCACGTACGAGCGCGTGCGACGGATCGAGCTGCAGCTCGGCGTCGAGCCCTCGCACTACGAACGCGCGCAGCCGTCGCGCGTCGCCGCGGCGGTGCCCGCGCCGGACGCCCGGGCTCGGGAGCCCGAGCTGGAGCCCGCCGACGAGAACGAGGCGCCGGGCCAGGCGGTGCGCCTGTGAGCGGCGTGACGGTCTCAGACGACGGCATCGTCACCGGCAACACCTACGACAAGTACGGCTCGGCGAACCCGGTCGTGCGGCGGCTGATGACCGGCTTCGAGCGCGACCTGGACGAGCTGTTCGAGCTGGCGGCGCCGAGCTCGATGTTGGACGTCGGCTGCGGCGAGGGCGTGCTCGTGCACCAGTGGGCGCTGAGAATGGCCGCGCGTGAGGGGGCTGACGCCGCTCGTGTCGTCGGCATCGACCTCGAGGAGGAGTCGATCCAAGCCGGCTGGGCCAAGCGCCCGGCCCCGAACCTCGAATATCGCGTGATGGAGGCCGCCAACCTGCCGTTTGCGGAGAACGAGTTCGATCTGGCCAGCGCGATCGAGGTGCTAGAGCACGTGCCCGACCCGGAGCACACGCTCGCCGAGATGGCGCGCTGCGCCGAGCGTCATCTGCTCGTGTCGGTGCCACGCGAGCCGCTGTGGCGGATGCTGAACATCGCGCGCGGCGCGTACTGGCCGGCCCTCGGCAACACTCCCGGCCACCTCAACCACTGGTCGCGACGGTCGTTCGTGCGGCTGCTCGCGCGCCATGGCGAGGTCGTCGAGCTGCGCTCGCCGTTCCCCTGGACGATGTTGCTTGTCCGCATCTAGCGGGGGTGACGCCGGCGCGCCGCCCGCCGGCGCCGGGACGCGCTCCTACGGCGCGGGAGCACGGATCCTGTCGATCGGAATCGCCTCGACGGGCCTGTTGACGTTCGCCTATTTCTCGATCGCGAGCCACGTGCTGGGCGAAGGGTCGGCGAAGCTGCTCGACGTGCTGTGGTCGGTGATGTTCGTGATCATCTCGGTGATCTACCGGCCGATCGAACAGCTGCTCTCGCGCACGATCGCCGAACGTCGCGCGCGCGGCCACGAGGCGCACACGCTGCGCGTGCCGATGCTGATCCAGGGGAGCTTCGCGCTGATCTTCCTGGCGGTCGCGCTGGCGCTGCGCGGCGAGCTGGTCGATCACGTGTTCGAACGCCAGAGCGCTCTGTACGACGTGCTCGTGGTGGGCACGCTGGCGTACGCCGCGAGCTACTTCGCGCGCGGATGGCTGGCCGGGCATCAGCGTTTCGGGCTGTTCGGCGGGCTCGTGCTGATGGAGTCGACGTCGCGCATCAGCTTCGCGATCGCCGTCGCGCTGGGGATCGCGAGCGGGCAGACGGCCGTCGCCCTCGGCATCGCGGCGGCTCCGTTCGTGTCGCTCGTTGTGGTGCCGGTGGCGTTCGCGCGCACCCATCGTGAGCGCGCGCCTCGTGGCGCCGGCGATACGGGCGGGGCAGGCGACGGCGGCGCGCTGGCGCGTGCGCTCGCCGGAGGAGACGCACCGGCGGGCGGCACGCTGATCACGGTCGACGAGGCCGACGCGGCGCTCGCCGGGCCCGGAACCGAGGCCGTGCAGGAGACGGCGGCGCACGCGCACGGCGAGCTGTCACTGCGCCGCGGCGGCGGCTTCGCGGTGTGGGTGTCGAGCATCATGCTCTCCGAGCAGACGCTGCTGAACGCAGCGGTGCTGACGGTCGACGCGACCTCGCACAGCAGCGTGCTGGCGGGCATCGTCTTCAACGTGCTGCTGATCGCGCGCGCGCCGCTGCAGCTGTTCCAGGCGATCCAGACCTCGCTG
>JASLHP010000426.1 GCA_030149625.1 Solirubrobacteraceae bacterium | reverse complement strand
GATGCGCGCGTCGCTTGGCGCGCCGCGCGCATCGGCCTGATCGCGCCGGACGTGCTCGAGCGGCTGCCGCGACGAGGCGCGCGCTCCACCAAGTTCAGCTCGGGTCACGTGCTCGTCGTCGGCGGCTCGCGCGGGCTCAGCGGCGCGCCGAGGATGACCGCGGAAGCCGGCATGAGAGCCGGCGCGGGATACGTGACGGCCTGCGTGCCGGCTTCGCTGCAGGACATTCTCGCTACGGCTGGTACTCCGGAGCTGATGACGCGCGGGTTGCCCGACGATGACGGCACGCTGAGCGTCGACGGGGTCGCTCAAGTGCTCGAGGCGAGTGCGCGCGGCGGCGCGCTCGCGCTGGGGCCCGGGCTGGGACGCCGGCCCGGTGCGTTCGCGTTCGCGCGCGCGGTGGCCGCCCGCGCCGAGGCGCCGATCGTGCTCGACGCCGATGGTCTGAACGCACACGCGGGCGCGCTCGACGCGCTCGCCGCGAGGCGCGCGCCGACGGTCCTGACGCCGCACGCGGGCGAGCTCGGACGGCTGCTCGAGCTCGACAGCGCCGAGATCGAGCGCGAACGCCTGCGTCATGCGCGCGCCGCCGCCGAGCAGGCCCGCGCGGTCGTTGTGCTCAAGGGCGACGACACGCTCGTCGCCGCGCCGGGCGGCACCGTCGCGGTCAGCCCCGGTGGCAGCCCGGCGCTGGCTACAGCAGGCACGGGCGACGTGCTCGCGGGTGTGATCGCCGCGCTGCTCGCACAGGGCCTTGACGCATTCACCGCCGCCGCCGCGGGTGTGTCGCTGCACGCGCAGGCAGGCAGAGACGCCGCGCGCCGGCTGGGAACGGCGGATGGCGTGATCGCCTCGGACGTGATCGCGGCGCTCTCCAGCGCGCTGGCGAAACGAGCGCCGTCGCCGGCCGCCGGCGTGGTGGGTCCGCGGGCTGGCGAGGATCGCGGCGATGGCTGACGCGACGCATCCCGATGCTCAGGCTGAGCTCGGCGGCGAGGAACCGCGCAGGCACAGAGCGCAGGCGAGCGTGAACGTGGCCGCGATCGCGCGCAACTGCGCCCGCTTGCGAACCCAGCTTCGGCATGGCGCCGCGCTGTGCGCGGTCGTCAAGGCCGACGGCTACGGACACGGCGCCGTGCAGAGCGCTCGCGCGGCGCTCGCGGGCGGCGCCAGCTGGTTGGCTGTGGCCGACGCGTGCGAGGCCAGCGAGCTGCGCGCGGCGGGTCTGCGCGACGTGCGCCTGCTCGTGATGGGCGCGCTCAGCCCGCACGAGCTGCGCGAGGCGCTCGCGGCGGACGCCGACGTGGTCGTCTGGAACGAGGGCTATCTCCAGGCCGTCGCGGCAGCGGGTGGCGGTCGCGTGCACGTCAAGTTCGACTCGGGCATGGGCCGGCTCGGCACACGCGACCCGATCGAGGCGTCGCGCGTGGCGGATGCCGCGCGACGGACCGCCGGCGTGAGCCTGGCGGGCGTGATGACGCACTTCGCGACAGCGGACGAGCTCAAGGACGACGGGTTCTTCTCGAGCCAGCTGGTCGCGTTCACGCGCTGGGCGCGCGCGATCAAGCAGCAGCAGCCGGAGATCCTCGTGCACGCGGCCAACAGCGCCGCGACGATGCGCGACGCCGAGGCGCAGTTCGACATGGTGCGCTGCGGGATCGCGATCTACGGCATGGACCCGTTCGGCCGTGACCCGGCGGCGCGCGCGCTCGAGCCGGCGCTGGAGCTGAGCTCCTACGTCGCCGATGCGAAGCTGTGCCGAGCCGGGGAGAGCGCCGGCTACGGGCGCCAGTTCGTCGCGGACGGCGACACCTACATCGGCGTGCTGCCGATCGGCTACGGCGACGGCTGGCGGCGCGGGCTGTCGAACAACGCCGACGTGCTGATCGGCGGGCACCGTCACCCGCTCGTCGGCACGGTGAGCATGGACAGCGTCACCGTCGACCTCGGCCCCGAGCGCGAGCCCGAGCGGCCGCGCGGCGAGCGCGCGATCCTGATCGGCATCCAGGGCAGCGAGCGAATCACCGCCGAGGAGGTGGCGCGCCGCCTGGACACGATCAACTACGAGATCACGTGTGCGCTGACGCCGCGCGTGCGCCGCGTCTATCACCGCGACGGCGTGCCGCTCGACAGCGGCCCGGCACGCGCGCGAGCGCGGGTCGCCGGCGCCGGCGCCGGCGAGGAATGAACGCCGGCCTGGAGCTCGCTCGCGCCGCGCTCGTGGACGCGCCGGCATGGCTGGTCGGCGGCGCGGTACGCGACGAGCTGCTCGGGCGTGAGACCGCCGATCTGGACCTGGTCGTCGACGCCGATACGGCGCAAGTCGCCCGCGCGATCTCGCGTGCCGCGGGCCGCGCAGCCTGCTTCCCCCTGTCGGAGGAGTTCGGCTCGTGGCGGGTCCTCGCGCGCGGGGGCACATGGCAGCTCGACCTCGAGCCGCTGCGCGGCGGCACGATCGAGGCCGATCTCGCGCTGCGTGACTTCACGATCAACGCGATTGCGCGACCGCTCGCCGGCGGAGCGCCGATCGATCCGCTCGGCGGCGCTGAGGATCTGCGCGCCAGGCGGCTGCGCATGACGGCGCCGGGCGCGTTCGCCGACGACCCTCTGCGTGTGCTGCGCCTCGTGCGTCTCGCGCTGGAGCTCGAACTGGAGGCTGAGGCCGAGACTCTGCGCTGTGCCGGCGCTCACGCGCGCTGCCTAGAGCGCGTCTCGCCCGAGCGCGTGTTCGCGGAGCTCAAGCGGATCGTCGCGGCGCGCAAGGCGCGACGTGGGCTGGAGATGATGAGCGCGCTGGGGGCGACGGCGGCCGTGCTCCCGGAGCTCGACGCGCTGCGCGGAGTGCAGCAGAGTCGCTTTCATCATCTCGACGTCCACGGGCATACGCTCGCGGTGCTCGACCGCACGGTCGAGCTGAGCGCCGGCGCTGGGGTTGGCGAGATCGGCGCTTTCGTCGCCGAACGGCGCCTCGCGGTGGACTCGCTGCTGGCCGAGCCGCTGGCCGACGAGCTGACGCGTGGCGATGCACTGCGCTGGGGCGCGCTGCTGCACGACGCCGCCAAGCCGCTCACGCGCGAGGTTCGCGCGCGGGACGGGCGCGTGACGTTCGTCGGCCACGACGTCCGCGGCGCCGAGCTGGCACGTGCGGTGCTCGGCAGGCTGCGCGCGAGCGAGCGCCTGCGAGCGCACGTCGCGGCGCTCGTGCGCCACCACCTGCGTCTCGGCTTCCTCGTGCACGAGCCGCAGCCGCTCGCGCGCAGGACCGTGTTCGCGTACCTGCGCGCCTGTGCGCCCGTCGAGGCCGACGTCACGCTGCTGTCGGTGGCCGACCGCTTGGCGACGCGTGGCGAGCGGGCCGAGGAGGCGGTCCAGGAGCATCTGGCCCTCGCCCGCGGCGTACTCGGCGACGCCTTGCGCTGGCGCGCCGATGGCCCGCCACGGCCGCTGCTGCGCGGCGACGAGCTCGCGCGCGCGCTGGGCATTCTCCCTGGCCCGCGCGTCGGCGAGCTGCTCGAGCAGCTCGCGGCGGCGCAGTACGCGGGCGAGCTCGACGATCGCGAGCAAGCGCTCGAGTACGCTCGCGGACTGTCGCAAGGCTAGGATCTGCGCGAGATGGCCGACATCGATTGCATCTTCTGCAAGATCGTCGCGGGCGAGATACCGGCGTGGATCGTCGAGGAGGACGAGCGCACGATCGCGTTCATGGACATCGCGCCGGCCACCCGCGGACACGCGCTCGTGATCCCGCGCGCGCACTCGAACGACCTGCTGAGCGTCGATCGCGAGGATCTCAGCGCGGTCATGCTCGGTGCCCAACGACTTGCGGTGCGCGCGAAGGAGCGCCTCGGCGCCGAGGGCGTCAATCTCCTGAACTCGTGTGGGCGCGCCGCCTGGCAGACGGTTTTCCACTTCCACGTGCACGTGATCCCTCGCTACGCCGACGATCCGCTGAAACTGCCGTGGGTTCCGGTCGCGGGCGATCAGACGGAGATCGAGGCGGCGGCGCAGGAACTGTCGCGGCGGTAGAGAAATGGTTAGACCGAGACTAAGAGCGGACAGGCGTGTTGAATGGCAAACATGAGGCGTATATCCACAGTCGCGCTCGTGATCGTCGCGGTCGCGCTCGCGCTGCCCGCGGTCGCGCCGGCGACGCTCACCGAAATCGGCGTGATCCCGACCACGACGCCCGCCACGGTGCCCAGCTGCCCCGCCAGCCAATGCCTGGCGGTCAGCCGCACAACCGGCTTTCAGGTCAAGGTGGGCACGGAACGCAACATTCTGAGCGCGCCGCGCGCCGGCACGATCGTCGCGTGGACGATCACGCTCGGTAACCCGAACGCGACACAGATCAAGTATTTCGAAACCAACGAGGGAGGGGCCGCGGAAGCGGGCATCGCGATCCTCGCGCCGCAACGCAAGCCGAACCTCACATACAAGCTCGTCGCACAGAGCCCGCTCGTCAAGCTGACGCCCTACTTCGGCAAAACCGCGCAGTTCCCGCTCGAAACGACGATCCCGGTGAAGAAGGGCTACGTCGTCGCGCTGACAGTGCCCACCTGGGCGCCGGCGCTCGCGCTCGGCTTCGGCAACGACACATCCTGGCGCGCCAGTCGCCCAAAGGCCGGTTGCAAGACCACCAGCTCGCAGACCGCACAGAGCGAAATCGGCACCGCGGTTCAGTATTACTGCCTCTACCAGACCGCGCGCCTCACCTACAGCGCCACGCTGATCTCGACTCCCTGAGAAGCGGCTGCTAAGGGGCGGAGGCGCCGCCCGTCGGGCTGGCGGGAGCCGCGTCGGGTTCTTCGGTTTTTGGAGCTTCGCTGGAGGCCGGTTTTTCGGTTTCCGCCGGTGCGCCCCCGGAGGCTCCGGACGTCGCCGATTCGCTTGCGCTGGAAGAAGGTTCGCCGCTTTCGCTGGTGGCGGATTCGCCGCCAGCGGAGCTTTCGCTGGCCTTGGTCGTCGTCGTCTTGGTCGTCGTCGTCGCCGTCGATGCCGCCTTCGCCGCGGCGGCTTCCGCGCTCGTGTCGGTCGGCGGTGTGATTTCGGGAGTGCTCTTCGGCACCGCGTCCGAGACGCTGGCACCGCCACACGCGCTCAGCGTCAGCCCGCACAGCACGATCGCGCAGGCCGCGAGCGCTACGCGGCTGCTCACAACGCGCCCATGCGCCTGCCGCACGTGGGACAGTCGTTGAGATCCTTCTGGGAGTGCTGCTCGCACCACGGACAGAAACGCAGATTCTCGACCGACCACGGTAGGCGCGAGCCTGACGGCGCGAGCGGCAGCATCTTGCCGACGACCTCGAGCGGTTCGCCGGACTCACGATCGAGGTAGATCTCCTCAGGCTTCGCCTCGATCACGACTTCCCGCCCGGCCGGGCTGCGCATGCGGTAACGCTGTTTCGTGCTCACGCCCAAAACTTTACCTGAGCCGGTGGGGGAGAGATCGCCACACGGATAGGCTGCGCCTTCGTGCGCGTGCTGATCTTCCACGGCTACCTGCTCGATGGGACCGGATCGAACGTCTACAACGCGAGGCTCGCGGCCGCGCTCACACGGCTCGGGCATGACGTGCACCTGCTCAGCCAAGACCGCCATCCCGAGCGCCAGCCGTTCGTCGACGCGGTCGCGGATTGGGACGCAGGCGCGCTGCGCGTGCGCGAGCTGGAGCGCCCGCGCGCGGCGGCTGGCCGCTGCACCGTCTATCGCCCGGACATCGGCGGCCTCTTGCCCGTGTATGTGGCCGACCGCTACGAGGGGGTCGAAGCGCGCACATTCGCGCAGTGCAGCGAGCTCGAGGTTGCGCGCTATGTCGCCGCGAACGTCGCGGCCGTCGCCGAGCTGCTCGAGCTGACCGCCGCGCAGGTGGCGCTCGCCAACCATCTCGTGATGGGCCCGGTGATCCTCGCACGGGCCCTCGCGGGCGCGATTCCCTACGCCGTGAAGATTCACGGCAGCGCGCTCGAGTACACCGTGAAGCCGCAGCCGGAGCGTTTCCTCGACGCCGCGCGCGAGGGCCTCGGCGGCGCCGCGGCGGTGCTCGTCGGCTCCGCGCACACCGCCGCCAGCCTGTGGCGGGCGCTCGGGGATCCAGGCCTGGAGCGGCGCACGCGCCTGGGCCCGCCAGGCGTCGACGTCGAACGCTTCGGCCCGCGCGAGCCGCGCGCGGCGGCAGCGGGCCTGCGGGCGCTCGCGACGCGGATGGGCGAGCACACGGAGGTGGCCGGCGATGCGCGCTTGCCCGCGCCCGTGAGCCGAGGCGCGGATCGG
>JASLHP010000162.1 GCA_030149625.1 Solirubrobacteraceae bacterium | reverse complement strand
GCGAGCGCCCGTCAGCGATGCCACCGCTAGCGTACTCGTCCTCAAGCTTCGCCTCTCGTGGGTTTCCTCGAGCCCTCGGCCCGTGCACACGGACCTGACGACCACCAATTCGCCGATATGCCCGTAACACCCTCCCGGAGCTCAGGTAGCGCCGCGGCCTCGGCGCGCGCGTCGGGCCCGCTGTTGGCTGCCGTCGCGCTGTCGGCCGTGCTCAACACCTGGGCGCTCGGCCAGAACGGGTACGCAAACGTCTATTACTCGGCTGGCGTCAAGTCGATGCTGCTGTCGTGGCATAACTTCTTCTTCCTCGCCGCCGATCCTGCTGGCCTGATCTCGATCGACAAGCCGCCGCTCGGGCTGTGGCTGCAGGCGGCGAGCGCCGAGGCCTTCGGCCTCTCGCCGCTGAGCCTGCTGCTGCCGGAGGCGCTCGCGGGCGTCGCGAGCGTCGCCGCCGTATACGTGATCGTGCGCAAGCGCTTCGGCCCGCTCGCCGCCGGCGCCAGCGCGTTCACGCTCGCGGTCTTCCCGGTGTTCGTCGCGGTCTCGCGCGACAACAACGTCGACGCGCTGCTGATCCTGCTGATGACGCTCGCGTGCGGCACCGCGCTGCGCGCGAGCGAAAGCGGACGGCTGCGAACGCTGCTCGCGACGGCGGCGCTCGTCGCGCTCGCGTTCAACACCAAGGCGCTCGCCGCCTACCTCGTCGTTCCCGGCATCGCCGCCGGCTACCTGTACTGCGCGCCCGGTCCGCTTCGGCGGCGCATCGGTCAGCTGCTGCTCGCCGGCGTCGTCTGCGGCGCGCTGTCGCTCGCGTGGATGCTCGCCGTGCAGCTCACGCCCGCCGCCCAGCGCCCGTTCGTCGGCAGCTCCACCGACAATTCCGAGCTCGGCCTCACGTTCGGCTACAACGGCTTCGGCCGCGTCGGCGGCCAGAAAGGCGGCCCCGGCGCGGTCGCCAACCGCGAAGTGCGGCCCCTCGTAGCGGCGCCCGCCGCCGACACCGCCAGCGGGCAGCCGGCGCGCCTGCCCACTCCCGCACCCGACGTCGAGCCGAAGATCGCCGCCACGATCACCAAGGGACCCGTCGCGTTCGGCACAGCGCCCGGGCCTTTGCGCCTGTTCCGCCAAGGGTTCGGCGACCAGGCCGCGTGGATGCTCGCGTTCGCGCTCGTCGGAGCGCTCGCCGTCGCGCTGACGCGGCCGGCGCGCCGCGACCCGCGGTGCGCCACGTCGATCGTGTTCGGCGGCTTCCTGCTGTGCGAGGCCGTGTTCCTGAGCGTGTCCAAAGGCATCGTCCACCCCTACTACCTGTCGGCGCTCGGCCCCGGCGCCGCCGTCATCGCCGGCACCGGCCTCGCCGCGATCGCGCGTCTCGCGCCGGACCGAGGCCGATCGGCCGCCGGCCTCCTGTGCGGCGCCGTGTCGATCACGGTCGTCGTGCAGGTGCTGCTGTTGCATCGCGCGCACTACCTCGCCGCGTGGCAGATCGCGCTCGCGCCGGTGGCCATCGCGGTCACGTCGCTCGCACTCGCCGCGCTGTCGCGCCGGCGTCATCCACACGCGGGCCTGAGCGCCGTGCTCGCCGTCCTGCTGCTCGCGCCGGCCGCGTACGCCGCCACCACCTGGCGCCATCCGGTCGAGGGCACCTTCCCCGCGGCCGGACCGCGCGTCGTTCCCGGCAACGGCGGCGCCGAGCTCAGTCGCGTGCAGCTCCAGAGCGCCCGGACGCTGATGCGCTATCTGCTCTCGCACGGCGCCACCGCCCGTTTCCAGCTGCTGACCGAGGCGTCGCTGCCCGCCGACGGCCCGATCATGCTCGGCCTGCGCGCATCCGCGCTCGGCGGCTACGGCGGCGTCGACCCCACGCTCGACGGCCCCGGCCTCGCACGGCTCGTCGCGGCCGGACAAGCGCGCTACCTGCTGCTCGGCGGCAGCTACGCCTACCTCGGCGGCAACGCCGCCATCCGCGCCGCCGCGCGCGTCTGCCCGCAGGTGCCGCTCGCCGCGTGGGGCGGCGCGCTCGCGCACGCAACCGAAAGCGTGTACCTGCTCGACTGCGCCGGACGCGCGCGCGAGCTGGCCGCGCAATAGAATCGGGCATCCAAGGGCGCGTAGCTCAGTGGGAGAGCGCTCGCTTCACACGCGAGAGGTCGCAGGTTCGAAACCCGCCGCGCCCATTGGTCGTTTCACCAGTGCTGGAGCCATTTATGCGCCAGCGACAGTCCTACTCTTTGTAATCGCCTGACCGGCCCAAATCGGCCGTGGTCCCATTGATGGGCCTAAACTCATCCTCACCCTGGGCCTCGGCACGGTGTACGAGCGGGCACTGCTCGGGCTCATCGGCGAAGCGCATCAGCTCCCAAATCGCCTGGCGCTCCTTGTCCGTCACCCGGCGGTGACGCGTCTGCTGGTAGACCTGCAACGTGAACGCCGCCGAGATGTGGCCAATCTGATCGGAGATCCAATGAGGGTCGCGTCCCACCTGGGCCGCGAGCATCGCCCACGTTCGCCGTAGCGAGTGGGGAGTGATCTTCGGCAGCGGCGCCAGGCCCTGCTCGGCTCGCTTCTCGTTGGCGCGCGCGGCGGAGCGCTCGAGCACGCGATCGCGGAAGCGATTGGGGTCACGACGACGGCCGCTCGTCGTTCCGAAGAAGTGGTCCTTCGGCCCCATCGGGAAGCCGTCGCGCAGGCGCTGCTCGCGGTGGAGCACGAGCTCTCCGCGAGTCCAGAGCGTCATCTCGACCTCGCGGATACCCTTTTCCGTCTTAGCGTCACGTACGCCAAACCGTGCCCGAGCAAGATCCACCCGTGGGCACAGCAAGTCGCAGAGCTCCGAGACTCTGAAGCCCGCCACAGCGAGGGCCGCCAGTGCCGCGCGCCGCCCGATGCGTCGATCGCGCCGTGCCGCGGCATCGAGTTCGCCGGCAGCGTCGAGGAGTGCCATCAGCTCGTCGACCTCCAGCCACGTGCGGGACGGCTTGACCGTCGGGAGGTAGCGGTCCTTGCGCTCGCCGACCTTCATCGGATTCTTCGGGATGTAGTCGTAATCCTCGGCCCGCTGCATGACCTGGCTGAGCAACGCGAGCATCCCGTTGATCGACGTGTTCGATAGCCCGCGCTTGCGACGCTTGTAGGGCTTCCCGTTCTTCGGCCGAACCGTCTCCATCAGAGGCTTGCCGCGCTCGGCCGCCTTTCTGATCACGCGCGCCTGAGCGGCGAGCTCGTCGCGGAATCCATCGGTCCTGGCGACGTCGATCTCGAGCAGCTCCAGGCGCCCGAATGCGCCGATCAGATAGCCGATCTTCCACTCGAGATCGTTGATCGTGTCGTCGTCCAGGTTGTGGCTCTTCTTGGCGTCGAGGACCTTCCGCGCGAAGGGTCCGAAGAGCTGATGCCCGTCGGGACGCGCAACCTCTTTGCGGACCACCGACGTCCGCTTCTGCGGCGGAACCCAGGTGCCGCGATCGACCTGCTGCAGGATCGACTCCAGTTCGATCTCGGCGCGGACGCCGTTCCAACCCTGGGCGTTGGTGCCGAAGGCCAGCCGGTGGCGACGCCCATAGGCGTACAGGCGCGCGCCGAAGGTGACCGTCTTGCCGTCCCGCCACAGACGTTCCGTGACCTCGCCGAAGTTGGGACGGCCCATCAGAGCCCTCGATCGTGTCGGGATGTACGGTTGGGGCACATCGGGGTTACCTCCCGCTGTCGCGCCGGGGGCCATTCCCGCGGCGCCCCGGCAACTTCTTGGTGGTCCCACCTTACCGGCGGCTGGTGATGGCGGAGGGAGGCTGCTTACGCTCGCGCATCGCTCTTTG
>JASLHP010000142.1 GCA_030149625.1 Solirubrobacteraceae bacterium | reverse complement strand
CGGCGCGACCAGCCCGGTTTGGTAGAAGAACGAGGACGAATCAGACGCGATGATCCCCGGGTTTACGGCGTTGACGTTGATCCCGCGCGGCGCCAGCTCGACCGCCATGTAGCGCGCCCACATCTCGAGCGCCGCCTTGTTGGAGCCGAGGTTGGCGTATGTGGGGAACACGCGCACGCTGCCGTAGCTCGACAGCACAACGATCCGGCCGCCCTGGTCCATCAGCTGCGCGGCGCGCTGGGTGCCGACCACAAACGCGCGCACGTTGGTGTTGAACGTCCGCTCGAGGTGGTGGGGCTTTAGCTCCATCAGCGGGCGGAAGTTGCTGGCGGAGGCGTTGGAGACGAAGAAGTCCAGGCGCCCGAACTGATCCGATATCTGATCAAACATCGCCTCGATTTGATCAACGCTTTCGAGGTCGGCGCGGATCGCAACGCCCGGTGCCCCGAGGCGCTCGATCTGGGCGACCGTGTCGCGGGCGGAGTCCTCGTCGCGGCGGTAGTTGATGATCGGGGTGACGCCGCGAGCGGCCAGGCGCAGGGCGAGCGCGCGGCCGATGCCGCGTGACGCCCCGGTGATCAGCGCGACCTTGCCCTCGAATCCCTCACGCGGCGAGGGCGCCAGGTGTCCCGGCTCGTCTTCGCTGGAGGGTGCCGGAGCCGCCTCCGTGGGCGGCGGAGGCGGCCCCGGGGCTTCGGGCTCGCTAGTCATCGGCGGAGCAGGTCCCGGGAGATCGTCATCTTCTGGACCTCGGCGGTGCCCTCCTCGAACAGCTGTGCCCGCGCATCGCGGTAAACCCGCTCGATTGGCGTCGGCGAGAAGTACCCGAGGCCGCCGTGGATCTGAAGCGCCGCGTCGGTGACGCGCTGCAGCATGTCGGCCGCGAACAGCTTTGCCATCGATGCCTCGGTCACCGCCGCGCGGTCCCGCTCCCACTCGCCGGCGGCGTGCAGCACGAGCCTGCGCGCCGCCTCGATGTCGGTCGCCATCTCGGCCAGCCTGAACGAGATCGCCTGGCGCTGGGCCAGCGGCTTGCCGAACGTCTCGCGGCGGCGGGCGTAGTCGACGGACAGGTTCAGCGCGCGCTGGGCGAGGCCCACGCAGCTCATCGACAGCGAGATCCGGCTCGGCGCCAGAAAGCCGCCCATCGCTACCGCCAGGCCCTCGCCCTCCTCACCAAGCCGGTTTGCGACGGGCACCGGTGCGCGATCGAACACCAGGTGGGCGTGGTCGGTGCCGCGGACACCCAGCGACTCCGCCATCACGTTGGCCTGCACGCCCTCGCCCCGCGGCGGCATCATCAGCGCGAGCGTGCCCTCGGCGCCCTTTGACCCCTGGACCCGGGCGATCAGCAGCAGGTAGTCGGCGATCGAGCCGAACGTGATCAGGTGCTTTTCGCCGGTGACGTAGTAGGTGTCGCCCTCGCGCACGACCTCACAGCGCAGATCGGCGCCGGTGCCGGCGGTGGGTTCCGTCAGCGCAAACGCGACCTTGGTCTCGCCGGTGACGAGCGGAATCAGAAATCGCCGGGCTTGCTCATCGGATGCGTGTGCGGCAATCGGCCGCCAGATCCCGTTGCAGACGTGGACGATCATCCGCAGTGAGCCGTGTGACATCGCGAAGATCTCCAACAGCTCCAGGTACCGCGTCAACGGGATCCCCCGGCCACCGTATTGCTCGGGTGCGGTCAGCCGCAGGTATCCGCGGTCGCGCAGCTCTTGCCAGAGTTCCATCGGTACCTGGCGCTGGTGCTCGATCCGCTGCGCCCAGCGCTCCCCTTCGTCCTCCACGTAGGCGCGGATCTCCCGCTCGAGCTCGGCGAGCTCGTCGGGCGCGGGGGGTGTGCTCGTGGTGGCCGTGGTCAAGTGGATCTCCGGGGTGGCGTCGTCCTGTAGCCACCCCGGAGTATCACGGATCAGGTCGCGTCCGCACTGCCACGCCGCGACCTCGTGGAACTGCGCCCCAGTCGGTTCCCTGTCGGCTCGCCGGACCGAATGGCAAGGCTAGGCGTCAGCAGCCGGACCCGTGTGAAGGGCTCGTGACCTCGGAGGGTTTGCGCGCACGGAGCGCTGGAAAGGATCGACGGCATGCGTCGCTTGCTGCTCATCGTCGTCACGATCGTTGCGGCGATCTCGCTCGAGGGAGAAGCCGTGGGAGCAAGCCGCTCGCACGCCCGCGCGCCGTCCAAAGCGCCGGCGGGCACGCGGGGCGTGGCGCCAGGCGCCCCGGGAGCGAAGGCGGATTGGGCGCCGGCAGACAAGCACGGCTTCGGCACCTCCAAGACGCTGGCCAGCAAGGTCTGGTTCACGCTCGAGGGCGGCGAGCTGACCGAGGTCTACTACCCGAGGCTCGACACCCCCAGCTACCGCGATCTGCAGTTCGTGGTCACCGACGGACACAGCTTCGCGGAGCGCGAGCAGGACTCAACGGTGCAGCGGACGACGTCGCTCGATCCGCGCAGCCTGACCTACCGGCAGATCAACACCGACAAGCAACACCGCTGGCGGCTGACCAAGACCTACGTCGCCGATCCTGGCCGCTCGACGGTCGCCATAAACGTCAGCTTCCAGTCGCTGACGGGTCGTCCGTACCAGTTGTACGTGCTCGCCGACCCGTCGTTGTCCAACAACGGCGACGACGACAGCGGTAACTGCTCGAACTCCGCGCTCGTCGCGCATGACAAGCAGTCCGCGGCCGCACTGATCACCAGGCCGGCGCTGGCGGCGGCTTCGTGCGGCTTCAAGGGCACCAGCGACGGGTGGACCGACCTGAGCGCCCACAAGCGGATGCGGTGGCACTACGCGTCTGCCCCTAACGGGAACGTCGTCGAGACGGGCCGCACGACGCTGACCGGCAAGCGCGGGCATCAGCGCCTGACGCTCGCGCTCGGATTCGGC
>JASLHP010000133.1 GCA_030149625.1 Solirubrobacteraceae bacterium | reverse complement strand
GGCACACCCCCGGCGCGCGAGCCGGCCGCAGAGTGCGCGGCGCGCTCGGATGGCTTCGTCGACCCCGGCTTCTGGCGTGGCCGGACGGTCCTGCTGACGGGCCACACGGGATTCAAGGGCGCGTGGCTGGCGCTCTGGCTGCAGTCGCTGGGGGCGCGGGTGACCGGCTTTGCGCTGGCGGCGCCGGCGACGCGACCGTCGCTGTACGAGCTCGCGCGCGTGGGCGAGGGCATGGACGGCATCGAGGGCGACGTACGCGACTTTCGCGCGCTGCGTGACGCGCTCGTGGCGACGCGTCCGGAGGTCGTCATCCACATGGCTGCACAGTCGCTCGTGCGCCGCTCGTTCGCCGAGCCGCGCGCTACCTATGAGGTCAACGTCATGGGGACCGTGAACCTGCTCGACGCGGTGCGACGCGACGCGAGCGTGCGCGTACTGGTCAACGTCACCTCGGACAAGTGCTATGAGAATCGCGAGTGGGAGTGGGCATATCGCGAGCACGAGGCGATGGGCGGCCACGATCCGTACTCGAGCTCCAAGGGGTGCGCCGAGCTCGTCACAGACGCCTTCCGCCGCTCGTTCTTCGGCGCCGACGACGCAACTCGCGTCGCCTCGGCACGTGCCGGCAACGTCATCGGCGGCGGCGACTGGGCAGAGGACCGCCTAGTTCCAGATCTCATGCGTGCCGCGCTGGCGGGCCAAAGCGTGCAGGTGCGCAACCCGGACTCGGTGCGCCCGTGGCAGCACGTGCTCAATCCCCTGGCGGGCTACCTCACGTTGGCCCAGGCGCTGTGGTCATCGCCGGAGCTCGCCGGGCCCTGGAACTTCGGGCCCGCGGAGGAGGACGCGCGGCCCGTCAGCTGGATCGTCGCGCGCATCGTGGAGCGGTGGCCGCAGCGGCTGGCGCGCGTCGCGGACACCGCAGAGCACACGCCTCTCCTGCACGAGGCCGGGCATCTGAAGCTCGACTCCTCGCGGGCGCGCTCGCTGCTCGGCTGGCAGCCGCGATGGGGGCTCGGCGAGGGCTTGGACGCAACCGTCGCGTGGTACCGCGCGCTGAGCGCCGGTGAGGACATGGCGGCCGTGACCGCGGCGCAGATCGAGGCCTACGAGCGCGCGCCGGCATTCGCATGAGTGCCTCCCTTGCCACCGGCCTCGAGGCGGCGGGGCGCGCGACGAGCAGCGGGCAGGCGCGTACGCTCTGCAGGTTCTGCGGCGAGGCGCTGGAGCACGTGTTTGCGGATCTGGGCAGCTCGCCGCTGGCCAACTCCTATCCCGCCCCGGAGCTCGCCGACGCGATGGAGCCGTTCTACCCGCTACGCGCGCTGGTCTGCGGCAACTGCTTTCTGGTGCAGCTCCGCGAGTTCGAGACGCCCGCGCGAATCTTCTCCAACTACGCCTACTTCTCCTCGTACTCGGCCAGTTGGCTCGATCACTGCCGGCGCTACGCCGAGCAGATGGCCGAGAAGCTCGACTTGGGGGAGCACAGCCACGTGGTGGAGTTGGCCTCCAACGACGGCTACTTGCTGCAGTATTTCCAAGAGCGTGGCGTCGACGTGCTCGGCGTCGAGCCGGCCACCAACGTCGCCGCGGTGGCGCGGCAACGGGGAATCCCCACAGTGGTCGAGTTCTTCGGCCGGCGCGTGGCGCGATTACTCGCCGCGCGGTCGCGCGCGGATCTGTTGCTTGGGAACAACGTGCTTGCGCACGTCCCCGATCTCAACGACTTCGTGGCCGGCATGAAGATCCTGCTGGCGCCAGGAGGGACGATCACGATGGAGTTTCCCCACCTGCTGAGGCTGATCGACGATCGGCAGTGGGACACGATCTATCACGAGCACTTCTCATATTTCTCGTTTCTGACCGCGGATCGGGTGTTCGCGGCGCACGGCCTGCGTCTGTTCGACGTCGAGGAGCTGCCGACGCACGGCGGCTCGCTGCGCGTGCACGGCGCTCATCACGACGACGTCAGCAAGCCCGACACCGATCGCGCTTGGCGGATGCGCGAGCGCGAGCGAGAAGCCGGCTGTGAGCGGCTGGAGACATACACCCGCTACGGCGCGCTGGTCGAGCGCGACAAGCGACGGATCCTGCAGTTCCTGATCGCTCTAAAGGACGAAGGCCGCCGTCTGGTCGGATACGGCGCGCCGGCGAAGGGCAACACGCTGCTCAACTACTGCGGAGTGCGGCGGGACTTCCTCGAGTACACCGTCGATCTGAGCCCGCACAAGCAGGGGCGCTTGCTGCCGGGCAGCCACATCCCGATCCGCGCGCCCGAGGCGATCCGCGAGGACCGCCCGGACGTGGTGCTGATCCTGCCGTGGAACCTCAAGGACGAGATCGTCGAGCAGCTCGGCTTCATCGGCGAGTGGGGGGGCAGGTTCGCGGCGCGCACCCCGGAGCTGGCGCTGCTCGCGTGAGCGGGATGCGACTTCAGGAGTCACCGCTTCCGGGGGTTTGGACGATCGAGCTCGATCTGCTGGAGGACGAGCGCGGCGCGTTTGCGCGCACGTTCGACATCGAGGAGCTGCGGCTCAGAGGAATGCGGATGGACGTGGTGCAATGCAACGCCGCCTTCACTCGGCGACGGGGCACCCTCAGGGGCTTGCACTACCAGGCCGAGCCGCACGGCGAGCCGAAGCTCGTGCGCTGCGTGCGCGGGGCGGCCTTCCACGTGGCGCTCGACCTGCGGCCCGAGTCGCCCACTTACTGTGGCTGGCACAGCGTCGAGCTGAGCGCTGCCAACCACCGCTCCCTGTACATGCCCGCCGGAGTCGCGCACGGCTCACAAACGCTCGTCGATGACTGCGAGGTCCTGTACATGATGGGGCATCGCCACGTCCCGGAGGCCGCCCGCGGCGTGCGCTGGGATGACCCGGCTTTCGCGATCGGGTGGCCGGACGTGGATGGGGGTGCGCGCCGGCTGTCGGAGCGCGACAGCTCGTTCCAGGACTGGGATCGAGTGGCGCCTGTGAGCGTCTCGCTCAGAGGCCGCGCGTGACCCGCGTGCTCGTGACCGGTGGCGGTGGCTTCATCGGGATGCCGTTGCTCGCGCGGATGACGCAAGCCGGAGCGGAGACACACGCGCTCTGCACGCGCGCACGTCCGCCGGAGCCGGCCGGCGTGCGCTGGCACGTGCTCGACCTGGCCGACGGTGCGGCGCTCGAGCTGTTGCTGCAGGAGCTCGCCCCTGAGCGCCTCGTGCATCTCGCCTGGTGCACCGAGCACGGCCGCTTCTGGCGCGCGGGCGCGAACCTCGCCTGGGTCGAGCGCAGCCTGCGACTGCTGCGCGCGTTTGCGAGCTGCGGAGGACGCCGTGCGGTGATGCTGGGCACGTGCGCGGAATACGACTGGTCGAGGGCCGACCGGCCGCTCGAGGAGGTCGGCTCGCCGCTGGCGCCGTCGTCGCTCTACGGCGTGGCCAAGGACGCGCTGCGACGCGTCGCTGCCGCGTACGCCGAGCAGGAGGGCATTGAGCTGGCGTGGGGCCGTCTGTTTCACCTATACGGTCCGCGCGAGGACCCCCGGCGTCTCGTGCCGTCGATCGCCTGCCCGCTGTTGGCGGGCGAGCCGGTCATGACCGGCCAGGGCATGCAGATCCGCGACTTCATGCACGTCGAGGACGTCGCCGGCGCAATCCTCGCGTTGCTTGACAGCTCAGTCGTCGGGGACGTCAACATCGCCTCTGGCATTGGCGTCACCGTGGCGCAGGTCGTCGACCGCATCGTCGAGTTGACCGGAGGATCGGAGCTCGTCCACCGGGGAGCTCTGGCCGCTCGCCCCGGAGAGCCGCGGCAGCTGCTCGCCGACGTCACGCGGCTGCGCGAGGAGGTCGGTTTCCTGCCGAGATGGACGCTGAGCGACGGGCTCGCCGCGACCGTACGCTGGTGGCAGCAGCGCGAGCGGCGCCTCATTCCCGCGGCAGCGCCGTAAACAGCTGCGCGACCGTGCTCACCACGTCCGGCTTGGCCCGCCCGGAATAGGTGAAGAGGCCCTTCTGGTTGAGCCCTTCGATCAGTTTCAGCTTGGGCAGCACGTGTTTGATCGAGCCGCCGGAGAACGTCGGGGTGAGCGGATAGTCGCGCAACAGCCAGATCATCATCGCCGTCAGATGCTGGTCGGCCTCGTAGACCGCGATGTGCTCCGCCAGCAGCCGCGCCTGAAAGGCGTAACTGCCGGGCCTGCCGGCCGCGTTGAGCGCGTTCGATTCGGCGCCGAACTCGCTGATCACGAGCACCTTGCCGGCGAACGTGTTCTGCATCGCCGCGAGGCGCGCGCGCATCTTCGACTCGAGCTGCGCGGAGGTGTCGTGCGGGTAGTCGTACCAGCCCGAGTAGTCGGTCTCCGCGACCGCGTCCACTTCCGAGTACAGCGGCCCCGCCACTTGCGGCGGATGATCGCCCCACACGTCGACCGCGACCATCCGCGTCGGGTCGTGCGCGTGCAGCCAGCGCGTCAACGTGCGCACGTAGGAGATCTCCTGCGCGTCGCGGCCGTTGCGCGCGATCTCGTCGACGAGGTTCCACGCGAAGATCGACGGGTGCAGCTGCTCCGCGAGCACCGCTGTCTTCGCCTGCTGCTCGGCGTCCGCGAGCAGCGCCGGCGTCGTCGAGTACCAATTGCCCGCTCCTTCGACCGGCCCGATCCCCTGCCACACGAGGATGCCCGCTTCGTCCAGGCGTTCCAGCAGCGCCGGGTCCAGCGGATGCTGAGAGCGCGCCACGTTCGCGCCGACCTGCTTCAGCTCGTTGACGATCTGCGCCTCGTCAGACGGCGACAGCGCGTCGCCGTGCCCGCGCGCGTCCTCCATGATCGAGGCGCCGTGCAGCTCGAGCTGCGTGCCGTTGAGAAATGCGTGGCCGTCGTGCCACGTCAGCTGGCGCAGTCCGACTTTGGCCGAGTAGCTCGTCTTCGGGCCGAGCGTCAGCGTCAGCGTGTACATGTTTGGCGCGCGCGGCGACCACAGCGCCGGCGTCGGCACCTGCGCGACCGCGGTGTCGCTGTGCGCTTCACCGTGACCGAGCTCGATCGCCGGAAAGCTCAACGGGATCGTCTGTGCGCCGCGTACGAGCGAGCCTTCGGGCACGAGCAGCCGTTCCGGCCCATAGTTGTGGACCGTCACGCTGACCTTCACCGAAGCGCCGGCGGCGGCCGGCGTGTCCGGCGCGAGCGTCGTATCGATCGTCGGTTCGGAGAGTTCGCTTTCGCCGATCTGGCGCACGTCCACCTCGCCGTCGAGCCCGCCCCAGTTGAACCACGTGCGGTGGAAGCCTTCGCGCGACTGCTGCGCCGGATAGCGCCAGTCGGTGCGCACCACGACGGTGTGCGTGCCCGGCGCCAGGCGCGTGCGCAGCTCGAACGGCAGGTAGGAGCCCTTGTGCGACCCCAGCGAGCGGCCATCGACCCACGCGCTCGCCAGGTAGTTGGCGGACTGGAAGTCCAGCGCGTAGGTGCCCGCCTGCGCGACTTCGAAGCTGGTCCGGTACCACGCGACCGAGCCTTCGTAGTTGCGTGCGCCGGCGTGTCCCGTGTATGGCGCCGGGTTCACGACGTTCGGCAGGCTCACGAGCTTGCCGCTGAAGCCGCCCTTCTGCCAGCCGAGCGTCGCGCCGCTGTCGGCCGGGTCCTTGCGCAGCGTCCACTGCGTCAGCGGGATGCGTCCTCCAGGTCCTTCGAAGACGACCGCCTGCAGCGGCGGCGCCAGCGTCGGAGCCGCAGTCGCGGCAAGGGCGGCGCACAGCGCCGCGCACGCAAGCAGGATCGCGAACGTGATCTTCATGAGGCTCGACATGCTCCCTCAACAACCGGCGGGCGCCGTCAGAGCGGACTCCGTCGCGAGCAGCCGCTCGAGCAGCGCCAGCGCTCCCGACTTGTGCAGCGGCTCGTTGAGGTTGCCGCACTTCGGCGACTGCACGCAGGACGGGCAGCCGCTCGCGCACGGGCAGCCCGCGATCAGACGGCGCGCGTCCTCGCACAGCTCCTCGAAGCGCGCGAACGCCGTACGGGTGATGCCGATGCCGCCGGGGTGAGCGTCGTAGATGAAGATCGTCGGCACGCCCGTCTGCGAGTGGAAGTTGGTGGACAGGCCGCCGATGTCCCAACGGTCGCACATCGCGATCAGCGGCAGCACCGCGATCTGCGCATGCTCGGTCGCGTGCAGCGAGCCCAGCATGACGTCGCTCGGCAGCACGTCGCGCGCCAGCTCGAACCACAGCGCCTGTGTCGAGAAGCTCGTCGGCGGCAGCGCCAGCGCGGCGACGTCGATCTGCGCGTGATCGGCCAGGCGCCGGCGCTGATACGCGAGCACGGTGTCGGTGACGCTGACCTCGCCGAAGGACAGCGTCACGCCGAGCGTCTCGCGTCGCTCTAGCAGGCGCACTATCTCGGTGTCCGTGTCGGTCTCCGGCTGCGTGTACCAGTCGCCGTCGAACGGCGCCACGAGTGCGCGGCGGCGCTCGAGGTCGAGTTCGCGCACCTCATAGGAGCGTCCCTGGTGCATGTAGATCGCGCCGTCGTGGATCGTGGCGTGCGCTCGCGCCGCCTCCGTCGAGCCGAGCAGCTCGCCAGAGGACACGTCCACGATCGCGAAGCTCTCAGGCGATGCCGAGCGCAGCGACACCTCCGCTGCCGGGTAGGAGCCGGGGCGGCCCGGCACGTAGGAGGCCGCGATCGTGCCGCGGCGGCGGCGCAGGGCGCCCGTGCTCTCGAGAACTTCCGCGTGTGCCTCCCAGCGCGGACCCAGGAACTCCGCGTCCGCGCGCGACAGCGGGCCCTCGTGCGCCGCGCACAGCAGATGCGCGCGGAAGATCAGCGGACTCTCGTGGTCGAGGATCGCCGCCTCCACCGGGCGCTCGAGGAAGTCGTCGGGATGGCGGCAGAAGAACTGGTCGAGCGCGTCCTCGCCCGCCACGTACACCGCGAGGCCGCGCCCGCGCCGCCCGGCGCGTCCCCACATTTGACGCAACGACGCGACCGTGCCCGGGAACGTCACGACGACCGCCGCGTCCAGCTCGCCGATGTCGATGCCGAGCTCGAGCGCGTCGGTCGTGATCACCGTGCACAGCTCGCCGCGCACCAACCGCTGCTCGAGCTCGCGCCGCTGCTGCGGCGTATAGCCCGCTCGATACGGCTCCACCTGCTCGGCCAGCGCGGGATCGGTCGTTCTCAGCTCGTCCTTGACCAGGCGGCTGAGCACCTCCACGCCCTTGCGCGACTTCATGAAGCAGATCGTGCGCGCGCCCTCGCGCGCCAAGCGCGCGAGCAGCTCCGCCGCCTCGCCCAGCGCCGAGCGGCGCGTGCCGAGCGCCTCGTCCGTCAGCGGCGGGTTCCACACGGCGATGCTCCGTCGTGGCGCCGGCGAGCCGTCCTCGTCGATCAGGCTGAAGCCCTCGAGGCCCGTCAGGCGCTCGGCCAGCTCCAGCGGGTTGGCGATCGTCGCCGAGGTCAGCACGAAGCGCGGCTCCGTGCCATAGGCCGCGGCGATGCGCAGCAGCCGTCGCAGCACGCCCGCCACGTGCGAGCCGAACACGCCGCGGTACACGTGCGCCTCGTCGATCACCACCATCGCCAGGTTCGCGAACAGCTCCGCCCACGCCGCGTGGTTCGGCAGGATGCCGACGTGCAGCATGTCCGGGTTCGTCAACACGACGTTCGCGCTCCTGCGGATCTGCGCGCGCGCCTCGCGCGGCGTGTCGCCGTCGTAGATCGCCGGGCGCACGCGCTTGGTCAGGCCGAACGCCGCCAGCGCACGCGCCTGGTCCTGCGCCAGCGCCTTCGTCGGATACAGGTACAGCGCCCGCGCTCGCGCGTCGCGGCACAGCACGTCCAGCGTCGGCAGGTTGAAGCACAGCGACTTGCCCGAAGCCGTGCCCGTCGTGATCATCGTCGGCCCCGCCCACGCTGCGTGCAGCGCCTGCGCCTGGTGGGAGTAGAGCTGCTCGACGCCGAGTCGCGCGAGCGCCGCGACCACGTCCGGGTGCAGCTCCGGCGGCGGCCCCACGAGCCGCGCTCGCGCTGCCCGTCCGGCGCCTTCGTTCGCCTCGCGCACGAGTCGCCCGTCCGCGCGCCCCGCATCCAGCAGCTCGCTCCACGGCTCTGTTCTGCGGTCGAGGGCCAAGGACTTGAGATAGTAGACCCGATGTCTGCCGCCACCGAGGAGCCCCCGGCGGAAGCCCGCACCTTCCACCATTCGCTGTACCCGCCGGAGCGGATCGCGGCCGAAAGGCGGCATTCCGTCTCGGTCTGCCTGCC
>JASLHP010000125.1 GCA_030149625.1 Solirubrobacteraceae bacterium | reverse complement strand
ACGAGCCGTGGTGGTTCATGCGCGCGACGGCCGGTCTGCCCGGCTATCGCGGGCTGTGGGAGGCGATGCCGCTGGTCGTCGGGCTGCTGGGCACCGCTGTGGTTGCCGGGTGTGCGTGGCTCGCGCTGGGGCGGATCGCCGGCCTGGTATGCGCTGTTGCGCTGTTAGCGGCCAGCGAAGCGCAGCGGTGGATCCTGTACGTGCCCGAGAGTCACGGTTTGGTCGTGATCCATCTGGCGACGCTTTGCGGGGCGCTGCTGTTCGTGCAGCGAAGGGCGTTCGCCGGTCGCCTGACACGGCGCTCGACGCTGCTCGTGGGCGTGCCGTTGGTGCTGTTCACGGGCGCTGGCTTCACCGACCAGCTGCTGGCCGTCAGCGGGCTCGCGCCGTTGCTGCTTGCGCCGCTGCTCGGCTGGCGGCGGCTGCGAACGCCGGCGTGGAGGACCGTGACCTTGTTTGCGCTGTCGACCGGGGTGAGCTCGTTGCTGCTGGCACTGCTGTTGACACACGTGATGCAGGGTGAGCACGTCGTGCACGCGTCGTTTCCGGTCAGCTTCGTCGGCTCAGAAGCGCTGTTCTCAGGGCTCGCGAACCTGATCGCGACGATCGCCGGGCTCGGCGGCGGCGCGTTCTTCGGCACGTCCGCGAGCGGCGCGAACCTGCTCACGTTTGCCGCCGGCGTGCTCACGCTGCTTGCGCTCGCGGCGATCCTCAGGGCGCTGTGGCGCTGGTTGAGCTCGCCCGACGCGTCGCCGGCCGCTGACGCCCATGTGACGCAAGGCGCGCATGTCACGACGCGCGCGCCAGCCGCGAGATTGCCTGAACGCGAGTCGATCGATGCGGGCTCGCGCGAGTTGTTCGTCGCCTACTGGGGCTCGGTGCTGGTGATAGTGCTGGCGGTGTTCGCGTTGACGTCGGTGTCGGCGGGCACGACCGACGGGCGCTATCTGCTGGGCGCGTGGGCCGCGATCGGCGCGCTTCTAGGCATGCTCGCGACTGCGCCGGCCGCGCGCGTGGCGTTGCTGGCGGGCGTGGCGCTGTTCGGTGCGCTCAACGTTCACGCCGAGCTTGCCTCGGGGGTGGCTCGGGCCGGGGTGGGACCGGATCAGGCTGTCGCGGGCGAGATCGCGCGCTTCGCGCACGCGCATGGCGCTCGCGTCGGCTACACCGGCTACTGGGACGGGGCGCCGGTCACGTGGGAGTCGCACCTGGGGGTTCAGCTGTACCCGATCGAGGGGTGTGCGACATCGGCTGGCGTGTGTCCCTACTACGGCATCGACATCAGCAGCTGGTATGTGCCGCGGGCGAACACGCGCACGTTCCTGCTCACGGACACGCGGCCGGGCGTGCCGGGAGAGATCGGCAGCGCGCCAGCAGGCTTCGGCCGGCCGATCGCGCGGGAGAGCGTGGGTGAAGGCCTGACGGTTTACGTGTACGACCACGACGTCGCCGCGGATCTCGGCGCCTGAGCGTTCAGACGCTCGGCCACAGCCAGCGACACAGCTCCGAGGGGGCGAGCTCGCAGGCGACCGCCGCCGCGACATCCTCTCCGACGTCCAGCTCGATGACCCGCAGTGCGCGCAGCTCGGCCGATGCGGCTGCGCCGCCGAGCCCCGTTCCAAGGCACTTCAGCCCTGCCTCGTGCCGCGCCCACGCTCTCAGGAACTCGCGCTGTCGGGCGGCTGGATCGAGCGCTCGTAGGCGTTCGGCCGTGATCTTGCCGAACGTGCGCGTGGCGATGGCCAGCTCGTCGATCGGGCGGCGCGCGATCTCGACGTCGACGCCCACGGCTCCGGCATCGCTGAATGCGTAGAGCGCGAGCGATCCCGAGTGCGACATGTTGAAACTCAGCCCGGACGTGCGGCCAGTCTGCGCTCGCTCGCGCTGCCGCTGGGCGGGCTCCTGGTGTGCGGATGCGAGCGGGCTGCCGTCGTCGTCGGCGAGCGCAGGCTTGCCGTGCTCGCCGACGACGAACCGCAGCGAGCCGGGCTCTCGCTGTAGATAACGGCCAAGTAGGGCGCGCAGCAGCCCGCGGGCTCGCCGCCAGCGCTCGCCGTCGTGCGCGCTCACGAAGCGCTCGGCGCGGGCACGCTCGTTGCTGCTCAGCAGCTCGCCCGCGTCGCCGGACACCGCTGTCAGGTCGGCCCGCCACACGTGCACGGCGCCTTTGGCGAGCAGCGGGTGCAAAGGACCGGGCGCCCAGGCGCTCTCTGTGGTGGTGTGCATCGCTCGGTCAATCTAGTGCTGAGCACGCGCCCACCGCGCGCCGGCTACCCTCTTGCGCTCATGCGTGCCGTCTCGACCCACCTGCCCGGCCTCGTCGTCGTCGAACCGAGCGTCTTCCCGGACGAGCGAGGATTCTTCTGCGAGACCTACCGGCGCGAGTGGCACGCCGAGGTTGGCATTCCCGACGACGTCCGCTTCATCCAGGACAACCACTCGCGCTCGACACGCGGGGTGCTGCGCGGCCTGCACTTCCACGTGGGCGACGGCGCCGCGAAGCTCGTGCGCTGCGCGCGCGGGCGCATCCTGGACGTCGCGGTCGATCTGCGTCGAGGCTCGCCGACGTATGGGCGCTGGGAGGGGGTGGAGCTCGACGAGGAGAGCATGCGCGAGCTGTTCGTGCCGGTGGGCTTCGCGCACGGGTTCTGCGTGCTCAGCGAGGTCGCCGACGTGCTGTACAAGCAGAGCGCCTACTACAGCCCGGAGATCGAACGCGCGATCGCCTGGGACGATCCTGACGTGGGTATCGACTGGCCGCTGGCTGCCGCGGATCTGATCGTCTCCGATCGCGACGCGGCGGCCCCGCGCCTGCGCGAGATCGCCGACGGGTTGCCGTTCGAGTGGCATCCTTAGAGGGGATGCGAGCCTGTCTGCAGCGCCTGCGCGAGCGCACGAACGGCTACACGATCACGCCGGAGCAGTACGTGCGCTTCGCGTACGTGGCGCTCGGTGCGCTCACGCTGATCGTGCTGACGGGCGCCGCGGTGCGGCTGACGGGCTCGGGATTGGGCTGCCCGACGTGGCCGAAGTGCTACGGCAACGTGTATCCGCCGCTGAAGACGCACGCGCTGATCGAGTTCTCCAACCGCTTGATCACGGGGCCGGTGTCGATCGCGGCTGGTCTGGCGTGGCTGGCCGCTGTGCGCCGGCGCCCGTACAGACGCGACCTGGTGTGGCTGGGCGCGCTGCTGCCGCTCGGCGTGGTCGCGCAGGCGGTGCTGGGCGGCTTCACCGTCAAAGGCGAGCTCGACTATGGCTGGGTGATGGGCCACTTCGCGCTATCGATGCTGATCCTGGTGGCAGCCGTCGCGTTGCTTTGGCGCGCACGCAACGAGCCGCGGGCGGCGCCTGCCGAGTTTGAGAGCGGGGATGGAGCTGCGGCGGACGATCGTCCCGTGGCGGAAGCGCGACGCTTGCGGCAGGCCGGCCCGGGCGGAGCGGGTGCGCCGCCCGGCGAGGTCACGGACCCGGCGATCGTGCGTGCGCTGCGCTGGCTGGTGGCGCTCGGTGCGCTGACGATCTTCGCGGGCACCGCTGCGACCGCCGCCGGCCCGCACGCCGGTGGCTCGCCTGGGCAGAAGATCAACCGCCTGGACTTCGACGGCCGCGGAACGATGGACTTCGTGATCCATCGCCACGCGGAGATCGCGTTCGTGTTCAGCGTGGCCGTCGTGATCGTGTGGTGGCTGGCGCGACGCCGGAACGTGTCTGCGTCGGTGCAGCGCCCGCTGACGGCACTATGCGTGCTGCTTGCGCTGCAGGGCGCCGTGGGGCTGGATCAGTACGAGACGCATCTGCCGACCGAGCTCGTGTGGGTGCACGTGGCGCTGGCGAGCGGTGTCTGGGTGGGGCTGCTGTGGGCGGCTTGCGCCGCCGGATCGCTGGCGGCGTTCCGGGTTCGCCGCGCGGCGTCGCGAACCGTGGAGGGGTCGCTGCGGACGGTCGCGTCGCTGAAGCTCCCCGGTAATTAGCGTCTGTTCGTCCGCCGCTCGGCGTGCCCCGCGGTCGCGCTGCGTGTCGTCGTCCTCACGAGCGGTTAGCCTGCTCGCAGCAACGACACTCGAGAAGGGAGTGGCATGACGAAGAACGAGCTGGGCGAGCAGGTCGCAGAGCGCACTGGGCTGTCCGCCAGCCAGGCACGTCAAGTCGTCGAGGCGGCGCTCGAGGTGGTCTCCGACGAGCTTGCCGCCGGCGGTGAGGTCGCGCTTGCCGGCTTCGGCAAGTTCAGCGTCAGTCACCGCGCGGCGCGCCAGGGACGCAATCCCTCAACAGGCGAGACGATCAACATCGCGGCCTCGAAAGCCGCGAAGTTCTCCGCCGCAAGCGCGCTGAAGAAACGCCTCAACGGCTGATCGCGACGGGCCGGCAGGGGTCATCGGCTCATCGAGCCAGGTGATCCCTGCGGGCCCGACCGCAGTTGCAGGGCTACCCCTCGATCGAGTGCCGCATTAGCGGCGTAACTTTTCCTCGACAAATAGACGATCTTCGTCTATATTCCGCCGATCGCGCGCACGGATGACGCGCTCAAGTGCGGGTTTCTTCGACGGGTGTCGTGGAGCTTGCAACGTACATTTGACCTTGGGGGTAAGCCCGCTATGCCGGCGAAGTCGAGAGTTCCACGCAGTATTTCCATCGCAGGATCGGCACGTGCCGCGAGGCTTGTAGCGCTCGCCTTGCTGACGTGCAGTGCCTTTGCTGTGCTTCCGGTGAGCGCGCAGGCGTCATCGTCTGGTCTGAGCAACGCCGGCACTGAATTCTGGCTTGGCTTTCCCACCAACTACTTCGGTGGCACGCAGCTGACGCTCTACATCACCGGCAGCACGGCGACGACGGGCACGGTCACCGTGCCCGGCGAATCCTTCAGCGAAAGCTTCTCGGTCACGCCAGGCGAAGTGACGGCGGTGAAACTGCCGTCCGGCGCCCAGATGGCGACGAGCGATGGCACCGAAGAAAAGGCGATTCACGTAACCGCCGCGTCGCCGGTTGTCGTCTACGGGCTCAACGACTACCCGTTCACAACCGACGCGTACACCGCGTTGCCGACGGAAGTCGTAGGCACCAGCTACACGGTCTTGGCGTTCGGCTCCGGACTCGGTGGCAACTCCGAGTTCTCGGTCGTGGCCACGCAGAACGACACGGAAGTCACGATCACACCCTCGGTCAACGGTGGCGAAAGCGACACCCGGCCGGCGGGCGTTCCCTACACGATCACGCTCAACCAGGGCCAGGAGTACCAGCTGCGTGCGACCACCAATCCTGAAGACCTGACTGGAACCAAAATCACTTCGACCGCGCCGGTGTCGGTGTTCGGCGGCGAGCAGTGCGCCAACATACCGGATGAGGACTACGTCGCCTGCGACTACATCGTCGAACAGAACGTCCCGGACTCGGCATGGGGCACGTCGTTCCTGACCGAGCCGCTGAAGACCAGGCACGGCGGCGACGACTTCGAGATGGTCGCCGATCAGAACGGAACCGAAGTGACGCTGAACGGCACCGTGGTAGCCACGCTCAACGCTGGCGAACACTACGCCCAGGAGGTCGAAGGCGCCTCGGAATGGAAATCGAGCAAGCCGATCGAGCTCGCGCAGTACTCGAACAGCTCGAGCTTCGACGACACCACCGGCGATCCGTTCATGATCATCATCCCGCCGTATCAGCAGTTCGAGACGAGCTACACGATCACGACACCGGTGAATTCGCAGACCGTCTTCGGTAACTACGTGAACCTGGTCGTGCCCAAGAGCGCCGTCGGGCTCGTCGCCATCGATGGCACGCCGGTGCCGGCTGGCGAATACAACCCGATCGGCTCCAGCGAATTCGAGGGCGTGCAGGTCAACCTCGAACCTGGCAGTCACGTGATCACAGGCAACGGGCAGCCGTTCGGGGCATTCTCCTATGGGTTCTCCGAATACAACGGTTACGGCTACTACGGCGGCATGTCGCTGGCGCCGGTAGCCGAAGTCACGAATGTGACGCTCGAACCGGCTACCGAAACGGCCCTCGTAGGCACCGAAAAGTGCGTGACGGCCACGGTCACCGATCAGAACGGCAAGCCGCTCCCGAGCGTCAGGGTCGACTTCCTCGCCAGCGGCGTCAACTCCGCCGAAGAATCCGTGTTCGCCAGCAGCGAAGGCAAAGCGACGTTCTGCTACAAGGGCGCGAACGTGGGGACGGACACGATCACCGGATCGGTGGGCCAGATCAACGGCAGCGCCACGAAGACCTGGGTCACGGAACTGCCGAAGACGCCGACCACAACCACGACAACGACAACGACAACGACAAAACCCGCATCGGCGGTGCTCACCTTCAAAGCCGAAGCGCCGAAGGCGTGCACCAGCAGGCGCGACTTCAAGATCCACATCCAGAACGCCAAGCAGCTGGGGCTCGTCTCCGCTGTGGTCGAGGTCGACGGCAAGTCCGCGATGAAGTTGTCGGGTAAGCGGCTGACGACGGACATCGACCTCGTGGGGCTGCCGAAGGGCACGTTCACCGTGGAGATCGTCGCCAAGCGAAGCAATGGGCGGACGGTCAAGGGCGAGCGCGTCTACCACACCTGCGTGAACAAACTGCCGGGGCACTCTCGCCTCTGGCTGTAGATCGGAAGATCCTGTAGTCAGCCAGTAGGAGGCCACGCCCTCGTCCCAGATGGGACGAGGGCGTGGTCGTCTGGTGTGACGGAAGCACAGACTTGGCCGATCTGCTCGATGCGGCCAATCCTTACGAGCTGGTAACCAGTCGTTTAGGCGCGAGGGGCAAGCTGCCTGCAGATCCCGCCCCCTCTCGAAAGCTGGTGAAGGCCATGGGCCCCGCAGACACGATCGAGGCGCCCGTGTGTGAGCGCTACGACTCGCTCGCGCGCTTCTACAACGCCGATGAGCGCCGAGTTCGCTCTCGTGAGCTCGACGTAGGGCTGTGGTGGCGCGAGGAGCTGGATCGTCCTTTGCATCGCGCCGCGTGGGTCAGCGACACGGGCGAGCTGTACCTCGTGCGTCTCGGTCCCGCCGACGAAGGCGGCGGTGCCGTGGAGGTGTTGGCGCAGCTCGAGGATCGCGCGCTGCTCGAAAGTGTGCTGGACGGTTGGCGTGAGCGCTGCGGCGAGCCGCGATCGCTGCAATGGCTGCGCGAGCGCACGGTGCTCAGGTTGCGCGCGAGCGCGGGTAACGCTGGAGCCCATCTTCGGGAATCGGCTCCCATGGCGCGGCCGAGTCGACGAACTGCCGCGACTGCGGCCGGATGCCCGGATCGCGGTCAAGCGTTCCCAGGCGCACCGCGACCTGCGGATCTGAGTGCGGCTCGCCGCTGAACAGCGCCGAGCCGCACGTACCGCAGAACAGCTTCGGGACGCCCTCCGGCGGCTGGAAAGAGCGCAGCTGCTGCGCGCCCGTCAGCAGGCGGAAGCCGTCCTGCGGCACGCGGCCGTTGGCTGAGGAGCCGGTGCCGGTGCGTCGCTGGCAGTGCGCACAGTGGCAGTAGCCGGCGGATAGGAATGGCGCCGTGAGCTCGAAGCGCACGGCCCCGCACAGGCAGCCTCCTTGTAGTGGCGCGTGCGGTGACGGCGGGTCTGGAAACTCGGGGTCTGGTTCGGGCATACCTTGCATCGTAGGGCCGCCGGAACTCGAGGATCGATAGGATGCCGCCAAGCATGACCGGCGCTCCGCAGGCCCACCGCCCAAGTTTCCGCCTCCTTGCCAACGGGAGGACTCGATGAGCTCCTATCCGGGGTGGGGCTCTTGGAGCTTTGAGCCGGTCGTGATCGTCGCACTGCTCGCGGCCGCGGCGATCTACGCACGCGTGTATCGCCGCGCGCGCAGCCGCTCGTCGAGCTCGACGCCCAACGCGGGCCACTGGGTGCCCTACGCCGCCGGGTTGCTGACGATCGCGGTCGCGCTGCTCTCGCCGCTCGACCCGATCGGCGACAAGTACCTGCTCTCGGCGCACATGCTGCAGCACGTGCTCCTGTCGGACATCGCGCCCGCGCTGATCATTCTCGGGCTGCGCTCGCCGATTCTGCCGCTGGGCCTTTCGCGCGAGGCGCTGCTCGCGGTCGCGCCCGCTGGAGGCAGGTCGGGCCGCGTGCTCGCGCGCCTGACCTCGCCGTGGCTAGCGGTGCCGCTGTGGGCGTTCGCGACCTGGATCTGGGCGATCCCGGGTGTCTTCGACTACGCCGCGCAGCACCAGCTCGTGCACGCGCTCGAGCACGCCACTCTGTTCTACACGGGCCTGGCGATGTGGTGGCTGATCATCGACCCGCTGCCGCGCGCGCGTCTGCGCCCCAACAGTCAGCGGCTCGCGCTGCTCGGCTTCACGCGGCTCGCCAGCGCGTGCGTGTGCCTGCCACTGACTTGGATCTCGACAACCGAGTATCCGCTGTACGCGAGCGCTGCTCGCGGCTACGGCCTGTCGGCGATCAACGACCAGCACCTCGCGGGCGCGAGCATGTGCTTCATCGAGGCGCTCGTCTTTGGCATCGCCTTCGCGGCCGTCTTCATCAGCATCCTCGGTCGCGACGACTCGCGCATGACGCTCCGCGAATACGCCGCCGCGGGATCGCGCGGCGAGCTCACGACCTAGCTCCTCGAACGCGATCGGAAAGCTCACGGCGCCCCCTGATCTACGAGGGGGCGCCCCCTGATCTGGGAGGGTCAAGCAGATCAAGGACGCAGAGAGCGCGGCGTGCGAACGCCCACGCGAGCGCACGAGGACGCCGAGAGCTGCGCCGGCCGTCGTAGATCAGCCGCAGCCGGTGTTGTTGCCGCAGGACGAGCACGTGTAGCACGACCCGGTCCGCTGCATCATCCCGCCGCACTGGCTGCATGCCGGCCCCAGGTCGAGCCCTTGCAGGCGTGCCGGCACGACCGGCGGGGAGTCCGTCAGCGCCGCCGCGGCTGGCGTGCTCTGTACTCCGACGCTCGCGGCCGACGCCTGCGGCGACGGATCGCCGCAGGA
>JASLHP010000121.1 GCA_030149625.1 Solirubrobacteraceae bacterium | reverse complement strand
ACTCCACACGCGAGCAGCAACAGGCCGTGGCCGACGAGGTCCTCACGGAGATCCGCCGCCTGTACGGGGGGCTCGACGAGTACGGCCGGCGCGGCATCATGCGCCGCCTCCGCGAGCAGCGCCGGGCGCGCCGCCGCGCGCCCGAGGGCGCTGCCGTCGCATGAACAGCGGCAAGCTCGAAGTCGGAGCTGTCATCAGGCGGGTGTGGTCGATCTACGTCGACCAGGCGCCCGTGCTCATGCCTGCGGCGGCGGTGGTGTTCGTGTTCACAGGCATCCTCTCCGCGGTGCTCGCGCGTTCCGGCGGCGCCGCTGGGCTGCTCGCCCTGGCGATCGTGCTCGTCGCGACGACCCTGTTTACGGGGATGGTGGTGGAGCTCGTCGCCGATGTGCAGGACGGCCGCCGCGACGCCACGCCCGGACAGCTCCTGCGCGCCGCGACCCCGGTGCTCTGGACGCTGATCGCCGTCGCGCTCGTCGTCGGCTGTCTGACCGCGATCGGGATCGTGCTCCTGGTCGTGCCTGGGCTGATCGCGCTGACGGTGTGGTCGGTCGCCGCGCCGGTCGTGGTGCTCGAGCGCCCGCCGGGGCTGAAAGCGATGCGCCGCAGCCGCGAGCTCGTCGCCGGCAGCGGCTGGGTGGTCTTCGGCGTGATCCTCGTGCTCGGCGTCGCGGTCGGAGCGGTCTCGCTCGCGATCGAGATCGCGGCCGAATCGGCGGGAACCGGCGCCGGGATCGTCGCTCGCGTCGTCCTGGGTGTGCTGACCGCGCCGCTCTCGTCGCTCGCCGCCGCGGTGCTGTATTTCGAACTGCTGCGCGTGAGGCAGGAACCGCAGCCTGAGATCCCCGTCGAGCAGACGCACCCGGCGCCGCCCGACCCGTTCGGGTCCGAGTGAGCGTTCTTGGATGAGCGTCGCACGGGAGGCTGAGACTGGATCGGTCGAGACGCTCCTGCGCGAAGGGCTTCTCGACGGGGCGCGCGCGGTGGTCGCCACGGCAGTGGGTGCGGAGGCGACCCAGATCGCCGCGGCGGTGCAGCGTCGCTGCACGGCCCTCGGAGCGACCGTGACGCGCTGCGAGCTCGCGCCGAGCACGGAGGCGGCCGATGATGCGGCCCTCGGCCGCGTGGTCGATGACGCACTGGCTGGGGCGAGTGGTGTCGATCTGCTTGTCGTGGACGGCGCTGGCCTGTTCGCGGCCGCCGCGCCCGAGCAGGCCCTGCTCGCCGGCATGCAGGCTTGCTGGGACCTCGCTCGCGGGGTCGCCGCTGCGGGGATGGTCGAGCAGGGCGGCGGCCTCATCGTGCTTCTTGCCCCACCGCCCGGGGCGGGCGAGCGGGCCGCCGCCGCTGTCGCGGGGCTGGAGAACCTCGCGCGCACGCTCTCGATCGAGTGGGCGCGTTATGCCACGCGTGCGGTGACGGTCGCCCCCGCGGACGCCACCGACGGGGAGGAGATCGCGGCGGTGGTGGCGTATCTTGCCTCCGCCGCCGGGGCGTACTACTCGGGCTGCCTGCTCGACCTGCGCGGCGCGTAGCGCCGCGTCCGGCACGCCCGGTTCTCGCGGCTGCGGGTCGCGGTGTTGATTGCTACAGACACCGAGCGCCCCTTCGGTTAGGGTCCGATTGGAGAGTCAATTCGGATCTACGGAAAGAGGGAGGCACCGTGTCCAAGTACGTCAGACGATTCTCGCTGCTCGCGGCGCTCGCGTTGCTCGCGGCGCTCGCAATCGGGGCTGCCACTCCAGGCGACGCCTCGGCAGCCTCGCCGGAATTCCAGGAATGCGTGAAAGTCCCGAACAAAGTCAGTCGCTACAACGACAGCCACTGCAGCGAACCGAACGCCGAACACAAAGGTCCGTATGAACTGCGTCCGGTCACCCATCTGTGCAAGAAAACGGCCAAAGTCGGAGGTCACTTCCTCGGCGCATGGGAAGACGAAAACTGCACGGTCCCCAACGCCCTTCATCAGGGCAAGTACGAACTCAACGAAGGCGTCGCAAAAGGTGATGAATTCAACGGGAGCACCGGGCTCAGCAAACGCCTGCTGACGCTCGAAATCGAAGGCTTCTCCCCTGCGCCCGTCGAATGCTTCGGCACGAAAGCCACCGGCCTCGTCACGGGTGCCAAAACGGTGTCCAACGTGGTCCTCGCGTTCAGCGAATGCGGGATCATCAACGGCTCGTACCTGTGTGGCTCGGGATCGAAACTGTCCACGCTCGAAACGGTGCCGCTCTCGGGCGTGCTCGGTGGTACGGCGGAAATCCCCGTGCTCACGCTGAGCGCACCGACGGGCCACATCACCGAATTTGAATGCCGCGGTGGTGAAGAAGCGCTGTTCGGGCTTTCGGGCAGCATCACCGTGAATCTCATTCCTCGAGAATTCGCGTCGAAAGAACTCGGAGCGGCGTTCTATGAATCGCTAGGGGGCGGCCTGAAGTTCGAATTCCACGAAGAAAAAGGCTGGTCCGAACCCAAACACGCTGCGCTCTCAGGCGAAGGCCTCCTCATCAGGGGCGAAAACCTCGAGATCGTCTGAGTCGAACGCGATGCGTCCCTGAACGTCTCAAGGCGACGCGTTTGCTGTG
>JASLHP010000059.1 GCA_030149625.1 Solirubrobacteraceae bacterium | reverse complement strand
CCGTGCGAGGAGATCGTGATGTCGAGCCTGCGCGCGGCGAGCAACCGTCTGTAGCGATCTGCGTCCTCGCTCGGATGGGGACGCAGCTCCAGCTGGACGCCTGCCGCCGCCAGTCGTGCCAGACCCGGGCCGATCGCATCGACGAACGCGTCACAGAACGTGGCGGGCGTGATCACCGAATCGCCCGTGCCCGTCGTGGCGATCAGCGCGCGGCTGAGTTTGCCGGCCGGCGGGCTCTCCGCGAGGCGCGTGGGCGCGATCGGCACTCCGGGGAGTCCGACGGACAGGACACGGGGCCTGGGTTCCGGCCAGGCGCGGGTCTGCTCGGCGGTGTCCTGCCCCCAACCGAACAGCACGTCTGCCAGGCGTTCTCCGTAGTCGACTTGGTAGAAGTAGATGCCGTGCTGCATGGTGGCGACACGCACGTCGTGCTCTTGCGCCCAGCCGATCAGCAGCCGGGAGGCGCCGTACTGCGAGCTCGGCAGCAGCAGCGCTTGCAGCGAGCTCGCCCGTTCCAGGCCGGAGAGCGCTTGCACAGCCTGCGCGAACTCGGACGCCGCGGCGGCCAGCAGCCGTCCTAGCAGCATGCTCAGGGCCCCGTCGAGCGACGCGCAGTCGCAGAGCTCGAGCCGTTCGGGGATGCGCACTGCCGGACCGGGACCCGTGCGAGCCGGGCCATAGGTGGCAAGCAACGGGAGTCGACGGCGCGCGGCGAGCAGGGCGCCGTTGCCGTGGTCGAGGCCGGGGAACGGCATTACCCCGACCCTCGCGACACGCAACTCCTCGGTCGAGAGCGAGGACAACGCCAGCCCGAGCTTGCCCGCGACGGCGGCCGCTACGCGCACGCGCTCTGGCCGCGAGCCAGCCGCGAGAGCACGCATCACCGGACGCGCCAGGGCGCGCCTGACACGCGAGCCCGGGAGTGCCGCGGGAAGCCGAAAGCGAACCGCAGCCGGGTCGAGGCCGAGGGCCGCGCGTGCGCCCATCGTCAGAGCAGGCGGCGCCGCGGGATCGCAGATCAGCTCGCCCGCGCCCCGGCCGGCGTTTGCGAGCCTCCACCCGAACCACAGCCGCGTGAGCTCGCGTTGCAGACGCAGCTCAGCGAAGTCGATCAGAGGGTGACCGCGGTGCTCGATCGCTGCCACCGCGGGGTGTTGCTTGATCGCAACCAGCAACTCGGCGACACGCCGCTCGCCCAAGCTGCGCTCCTCCCAGCTCTCGACCTCGTCGAACAGAAGCGGCCGGCGACTCGCGAGGTCGCTGTAGGCAATGCCGTCCAGTGCGACCGTCAGGTCCCCGTCCCGCGGCGGCGGGATCCAGTCGTAGCGCCCGTCGGGATCGGCGCGAGCGACGAGAATCAGCCGGCTGGGAGCAACCGTGGACCGGCCGTCGATCACACGACCGCGGCGATTGGCTCGGCCATGCTGCGAATGGCGTCGGCGTCAAGCCACCAGTCGTTCCTGTCGCTCGAGTAGCGGAACCCTGGTAGCAACTCCTCGCCGATTGGCTCGTTGGCTATCACCCACGATGGCAACGGCGAGTAGATCACATACCGGTCGGGCAGGGCACGCGCGCGCCGAGACTCGTCCTCGGTGACGAGCACCTCGTGGACCTTCTCCCCCGGCCGGATGCCGATGATGCGACGCGCGGCGTCGGGCGCGAGCGCATCGGCGAGGTCCGTGACTCGCATGCTCGGAATGCGCGGAACGAAGACCTCTCCACCGCGCATCAGGTCGAGGCAGCTGATGACGAACTCCACGGCCTGCTCGAGCGTGATCCAGAATCGGGTCATCGACTCGTCGGTGATCGTGAGCTCGCCTTCGCGCGCCTGCGCCTTGAACAGGGGAATGACGCTCCCGCGACTGCCGACCACGTTGCCGTAGCGCATCGTCGCGAACCGCGCCGGCGAACCGCCCGCATATGCATTCCCCTGCGTGATGATCTTCTCGGCGGCGAGCTTGGTGGCACCGTACAGGTTCACCGGGTTGACGGCCTTGTCGGTCGAAAGCGCGAGCGTCCGCGGCACGTCGTTGGCGATCGCTGCTGTCACCACGTTCTCGGCGCCGTTGATATTGGTCTTCACCGCCTCGAACGGGTTGTACTCACACACCGGCACCTGCTTGAGCGCGGCCGCGTGAACGACCACGTCGACGCCGTGCATCGCCATACGCAAACGCTCGACGTCGCGAATGTCTCCAATCAGGCACCGCAGACGCTCGTCGCCCGCGACCGCCCGCTGCAAGTTGTACTGCTTGAGCTCATCACGACTGTAGATTCGTACCGCCGCGGGATCGTGTTCGGCCAGCAGCGTTTTCACAAGTGTGGTGCCGAACGACCCAGTGCCGCCTGTAACGAGGACGACCTTGCCATGCAAATGTGGACTGGGCGAAAAGCTCATGAGCAGGCGGCGAGTATCACATACCCATACGTACAGTTCAAACTAATGAGCTCAGATCAGTCACATTGTCTCCGATCGGTTCGCATGCATGCGGCTATCCTCGCGGCATGCTCACCATCCCCTACGGGCGCCAGACGATCGAGGACGACGATGTGGCTGCCGTCGTCGCGGTGATGCGCGGCGACTGGCTCACGCAGGGACCGACTGTCGCGAGCTTCGAGAAGGCGTTCGCGAGCGCCTGCGAGGCACCTTACGCGGTGGCCTTCTCTTCAGGCACGGCGGCGTTGCATGCGGCTGCCCACGTCGCGGGGCTCCGCGCCGGCGACGAGCTGTTGACGAGCGCGATCACTTTTGCCGCGAGCGCCAACTGCGGAGCCTATGTCGGCGCGACGCCGACCTTCGCGGACATCGACGCGCGTACCTGGAACATCTCTGCCAGAACGGTGACTGCGGCGTTTAGGACCCGCACTCGGGCGATTGTCCCAGTGCACTTCGCGGGGCTGCCAGCCCCCGTGGCAGAGATTCGAGCGGCGGTTGGAGACACTGTGACAATTATCGAGGACGCAGCGCACGCACTGGGCGCGGTGACACCTGACGGGCCGGTCGGCTCGTGCCGCCACGCGGACATGGCGATCTTCTCCTTCCACCCGGTCAAGACGATCACGAGCGGCGAGGGCGGCATGGTCACGACCCGCCGTGGCGACGTCGCCGAGCGACTGCGCGAGTTCCGCACACATGGCATGGTCAGAGATCCGTCCCGGCTGCGGAGAATCGAGGGGGGCTGGTATCACGAGCAGCACGATCTCGGCTTCAACTACCGCCTGACCGACATCCAGTCGGCGCTCGGATGCTCGCAGCTGGCCAAGCTCGAGCGCTTCGTGAGCCGCCGCAACGAGCTGGCCGAGCGCTACCGCGACCTGCTGGCGGACGTCGAGCTGCTCGAGCTCCCGCCGGCCGCTCCGGAGGGCCAGCGTCACGCGTATCATCTCTTTGTCGTGCGCCATCGCCACGGCGCCGTGGCGCGACGACGTGTCTATGAGCGGCTGCGCGAGCGCGGGGTCATGGCGCAAGTTCACTACCTGCC
>JASLHP010000042.1 GCA_030149625.1 Solirubrobacteraceae bacterium | reverse complement strand
GGCCTGACCGAGAGCTGCTCACAGGCGACGACCACGCCCGTCGCGGCGCTCGCCGGCGCGCCCGCGAAGGCCGGCGCGCCGCTGTTCTGCACGCGGCTGCGGATTGCCCAGGACGGCGAGATCCTCGTCGCGGGGCCGACCGTCGCGCCGGCCGCGCGCGCGGCCGACGGCTGGCTGCACACCGGCGATCTCGGCGAGCTCGACGAGCACGGGCGCCTGCGCGTCAGCGGTCGCAAGGCCGACACGATCGTCAGCGGCGGCGAGAACGTCGCGCCCACGGAGGTCGAGGCCGTGCTGGAGACGCACGCGGGCGTACTCGAGGCGGCGGTGCTCGGCCGCGAGGA
Organism: Solirubrobacteraceae bacterium; assembly: GCA_030149625.1. Next base: position 5,941 of record JASLHP010000042.1, on the reverse strand, counting down.
CCCGCAGTGGGGCGAGGCCGTGATCGCGATCGTGGTCGCGCGCGCGGGCGCGCGACTCGATGCGCAGGAGCTGCGCGCACACTGCGCGCGCGCGCTCGCGTCCTACAAGGTGCCCAAGCAGTTCGTGCTCGCGAGCGAGCCACTGCCGCGCACGCGCTCGGGCAAGCTGTTGCGGCGGGAGCTGCGATGAGCTTCGACGCAGACGGATACCGGCGCGCGAGCCTCGAAGGCTGGGAAGAGGCGGCGCCAGGCTGGGTGCGCCAGCAGGCGCTGCTGCGCCAGTTCGCGATCCCGGTGTCGCGGTGGATGCTCGACGCCGCCGCGCCACAGCCGGGCGAGCGCGTGCTCGAACTCGCGGCCGGCCTCGGCGAGACGGCGATGCTCGCCGCCGAAATAGTCAGCCCGCACGGCGGCGTCGTGATCTCTGACCAGGCAGAGGCGATGCTGGAGGGCGCGCGTGCGCGCGCGAGCGAGCTGGGCCTCGCGAACGTCGAGTTCCAGGTGCTGAATGCCGAATGGATCGACCTGCCGCTGGCGAGCGTCGACGTCGTCACGTGCCGCTGGGGCTACATGTTGATGGCCGATCCGGCGACGGCGCTTGCCGAGACCAGACGCGTGCTGCGCCCAGGCGGGCGTGTCGCGCTGGCGGTGTGGGACACGCTGGAGCGCAACCCGTGGGCGCTGCTGCCGGCGCAGGAGCTGATCGCCCGCGGCTTGGCGCCGCAGCCCGACCCCGCCGTCGTGCCGCCACCTGGCCCGTTCGCGCTGGCCGCGCCGGGACGCGTCGCGGAGCTGCTCGCCGAGGCGGGGTTCCTCGACGCGCGCATCGAGGCGCTCGAGCTCGTGCGCCGTCACGCGAGCTTCGCCGAGCTGTGGGAGACGACACTCGACCTCTCGCGCAGCTTCCACGATGCCGTGCTCTCGCGACCGGCTGGCGAGATCGCCGAGATCGAAGCGGCCGTGGCCGCGCGCTTCGCGCCCTACACGGCCGCTGACGGAACGCTCGAGATTCCCGCGCGCACGCTCGTCGCCACGGCCAGCGCCTGACGAGCGGCGCCACCGGCGATCGCCGGCGCGCGGACGCGCCGAGGCGATCCGGGCGGGCGTGCCCGGCGAGCGCGCGCAAGTTGGATAGCCTGCCGCGCATGATCTACGACGACGACGCAAACCTTCAGCTGCTCGACGGCAAGACCGTCGCCATCATTGGCTATGGCTCGCAGGGCCATGCCCACGCCCTCAACTTGAAGGACTCCGGCGTCGACGTCGTGGTCGGCTTGCGCGAGGACTCCGCCTCGGTTGCCAAGGCGCGCGAGCAGGGTCTCGAGGTGCTGAGCGTGGTCGAGGCTGCCAGCCGCGGCGACGTGGTGATGATCCTGCTGCCCGACGAGCTGCACCGCCAGGTGTGGGAGGCGGAGATCCGCGACGGCATCGCCGAGGGCGACATGCTGCTGTTCGGCCACGGCTTCTCGATTCACTACAAGGAGATCGAGCCGCCGGCCGGCGTGGATGTGGGAATGGTCGCGCCCAAGGGCCCCGGGCACCTGGTGCGCCGCCAGTTCACCGAAGGCAGTGGCGTCCCGGGGCTGATCGCGATCGAGCAGGACGCGACCGGCAACGCTCGCGCGCTCGCGCTCGCCTACGCCAAGGGCATCGGCTGCACGCGCGGCGGCGTGATCGAGACCAGCTTCAAGGACGAGACGGAGACAGACCTGTTCGGCGAGCAGGCGGTACTCTGCGGTGGTGCCTCCGAGCTCGTGCAGGCTGGGTTCGAGACGCTCGTCGAGGCCGGCTACGACCCCGAGATGGCGTACTTCGAGTGCCTGCACGAGCTCAAGCTGATCGTCGATCTGATGCACGAGAAGGGCCTCGCGGGGATGCGCTTCTCGATCTCCAACACGGCCGAGTACGGCGACTACACGCGCGGCAAGCGCGTGATCACCGAGCACACGCGCGAGAACATGAAGCAGATCCTGGCCGAGATCCAGTCAGGCGATTTCGCGCGCGAGTGGATCGCCGAGAACCGTGCCGGGCAGGAGAACTTCAAGCGCATGCGCGCCGAGCAGGCCGACACGCAGGTCGAGCACGTCGGCGCGGAGCTGCGTTCGCACATGGACTGGATCAAGCCCGCGTTCTAGCGAGGACGCGAGATGCTCGCCTTCCTGGCCTGGCATCGCCCCGCGCCCGGCGTCGCGCGCGAGCACTACGAGAGCGCGCTCGAGCGCTTCCATCGCTCGCTCGCGCACCAGCCGCCGAGCGGCTTTCGCGGCTCGGCGAGCGCGCGCGTCGAGCAGCTTCCGTGGCTGGACGGCGCCGTCTATGAGGACTGGTTCCTGATCGACGATTGGGCGGCGCTCGGCGTGCTCGAGGAGGCCGCCGTCTCGCGCGGACACATCACCGCACACGACGCCGCGGCCGCGCTCACCGGCGCGGAAGCCACGGCCGTGTACCGGCTGCTGGAGGGCAGCGCCGATCCCGGTCGTGCGTCAACGGCCGTGTGGGTGTCGGCGACGCGCGGCCACGAGCGCCCGGCGCTCGCGCGGCTGCTCGCAGACGGCATCGACGCCGAGCGCGACGGCCTGTGGCAGCGCTGCCTCGTGCTCGGGCCCGCGCCCGAGTACTGCCTGCTCGCGGGCACGGCGCCCGCCGGCGTCGCGCCGGGCAGGCTCCCGCGTGGATGGACGGCGAGGACGCTCGAGCGCGAGGTGCTGTGGCGTGGCTGACCCGATCATCGACGGCGAGCTGGCAAGCGGCGAGTTTCGCCGTCAGGAGAGCCGATTTCGGGGCTGGGTCGGCGGTGGGCGCGAGCTGACAGATCCGCCGCCCGCCGGCTCGGCGCCGGCTCGCGGCACGCACGGCGCCGAGCCGGACACCTCCGAGAAGGGGCTGCCGGTCGAACACGGCCGCTACCACCTGTATGTCTCGCTCGCGTGTCCGTGGTGCCATCGCACCGTGATCCTGCGCGAGCTCGCCGGCCTGCGAGACGCCGTGCCGATCTCCTATCTGGCGCCGTTTCGCGACGAGCGCGGCTGGGCGTTCACAGGCGAGCGCTTCGAGGTCGGCCGCAAGGGCCATCCGGAGCGCTGGACGGGTGAGTACACCGATGCGCTGCACGGCTGGAGCCTGATGAGCGAGGCATACAGCCTCAGCGATCCGGACTTCCAGGGACGGGTCACGGTCCCGGTGCTGTGGGACACGCACACGGGACGGATCGTCAACAACGAGTCCAGCGAGATCATGCGCATGATGGCCCGCGCCGACTCGCTCGGTGGGCTCGGTCACGGCGGCGAGCTGGAGCTGTATCCGCAGCCGTTGCGGGCGGAGATCGACGCGATCAACGAACGTGTCTACGCGACCGTCAACAACGGCGTCTACCTCGCCGGCTTCGCGCGTCGTCAGCACGCGTACGAGCGCGCGTTCGCGGAGCTGTTCGAGAGCCTCGCGTGGCTCGAGAGCCTGCTCTCGGAGCGGCGCTATCTGCTCGGCGCGCAGCTGACCGAGGCCGATTGGCGGCTGTTCCCCACGCTCGTGCGCTTCGACGAGGTCTACAACCTGCACTTCCGTTGCAACCGGCGGCGCGTGGTCGACCACCCGAGCCTCTGGCGTTACGCCCGCGAGCTCTACCAGCGGCCCGGAGTCGCGGCGACCGTCGCGATGGATCAGATCAAGCGCCACTACTACACGACCCACGACGAGCTCAACCCGAAGCGCATCATCCCGGTCGGGCCCGGCTATGACTGGGAGGATCGCGCCGGGATCGAGGCGGCGCCGTAGCCGCGGATGCACAGCTTGCGCGCATGCGTCGCGCCTGGCGTTCGCTACACTCGCCTTCGTCGTCGCGACTGGCGCTCGGGTGGAGCTCACCACCGGGAAGCGACGGCGCAGCACCGCCGCGCGCCTGGGCACCCGCAGCGCACAGATCACCACCTCGAGATCCGACAGGCGAGGAGCCCGCATGACGACGAGTCCCGTGACAGAGCAGAAGCCGCTGGTCATCCCCAACGAGCTCAGGCCGAGCGACGGCCGCTTCGGCTGCGGGCCATCGAAGGTGCGTCCGCAAGCGCTCGCGCGCTTGGCCGGCGAGGGCGCCGCGGTGATGGGCACCTCGCACCGCCAGAAACCCGTGAAGGGACTCGTCAAAGAGATACGCGCCGGGCTGATGACGCTGTTCGGCGCGCCCGACGGCTACGAGGTCGCGCTCGGCAACGGCGGCGCGACGGCGTTCTGGGACGCCGCCGCGTGCGGCCTCGTCCGGCGCCGTTCGGCGCACCTGACGTTCGGCGAGTTCTCACAGAAGTTCGCCGCCGTCACCACGGGCGCGCCATTCCTCGAGGACCCGGTGAAGCTGTCCGCCGAGCCCGGCGACGCCCCCGACCCGCTCGCCCTCGGGCCGCTCGCGGCCGACGCCGGCGCGGATCTGCTGGCGTGGGCGCACAACGAGACCTCCACCGGGGTGATGGCTCCCGTCGTGCGGGTGGGCGGGGATTCGGACAAGGGCGACGCGCTCGTCGCGATCGACGCGACATCGGGCGCGGGTGGGCTGCCCGTAGACGTCTCACAAGCCGACGTCTACTATTTCGCGCCGCAGAAGAGCTTCGCCGCCGACGGCGGTCTGTGGATCGCGCTGTTGAGCCCGGCCGCTCAGGAGCGGATCGCCTCCGTGGCCGCCTCCGAGCGCTGGATCCCGGAGTTCCTGTCGTTGCAGACGGCGCTCGAGAACTCGCTCAAGGACCAGACCTACAACACACCCGCGGTCGCGACGCTGTTCCTGCTCGCCGATCAGATCCGCTGGATGCTCGACGGCGGGGGCCTCGATTGGTGCGCTGCGCGCACGCGCGCGTCCTCCGAGCACCTCTACGGCTGGGCCGAGCGCACGGCCTACACGACGCCGTTCGTCGCCGACCCGACGAAGCGCTCGCTGGTCGTCGGCACGATCGACTTCGAGGACGCCGTCGACGCGGCCGCGGTCGCCTCGACGCTGCGCGCAAACGGCATCGTCGATGTCGAGCCGTATCGCAAGCTTGGCCGCAACCAGCTGCGGATCGGCATGTTCCCGGCGATCGACACCGCCGACGTGCAGGCGCTGACGAGCTGCATCGACTGGGTGGTCGAGAGGATCGCGGCATGAGCGATCGCGCGAAGGTGCTGGTGAAGGAGAAGATCGGCGATTCAGGCGTGGCGCTGTTGCGCGAGCACTTCGACGTCGATCTCGGGATCGACTGGACGGGCGAGGAGCTCGCGCAGCGGATCGACGCGTATGACGGGATCGTGATCCGCTCGGCGACGAAGATGACCGCCGAGCTGATCGCGCGCGCCACGCGGCTGCGCGCGATCGGCCGCGCCGGCGTCGGCGTCGACAACGTCGACGTCACGGCCGCGACCAAGCGCGGGATCGTCGTCGCCAACGCGCCCGAGTCCAACGTGGTGACGGCCGCCGAGCACACGATGGCGCTGCTGCTGGCCCTGGCGCGCAACGTGCCGCAGGCATATGCGTCGCTGATGGAGGGCAAATGGGACCGCTCGAAATACTCGGGCGTCGAGCTGTATGAAAAGACGCTCGGAGTCGTCGGCTTCGGTCGCATCGGGCAGCTCGTGGCGCAGCGCGCCCGCGGCTTCAACATGCGCGTGCTCGCATTCGACCCGTTCGTCAGCGCCGAGCGCTACCGCGAGCTGGGAGTGGAGAAGGCCGACGGCGTGGAGGACGTCTACGCGCAGGCCGACTTCATCACGATCCACCTGCCCAAGACGCCCGAGACGGAAGGCTTCATCGACGCGTCTGCGCTCGCCGCGATGCGCGACGGCGTGCGCCTCTTGAACGTCGCGCGTGGCGGGCTGATCGACGAGGACGCGCTGAAGGACGCGCTCGACTCGGGCAAGGTCGCGGGCGTCGCGCTCGACGTGTTCAAGAGCGAGCCGATGACCGAGCACCCGCTGTTCGGCTACG
>JASLHP010000026.1 GCA_030149625.1 Solirubrobacteraceae bacterium | reverse complement strand
CTCAGCGGATTACCGCGCGGCTCAGCGGATTACCGCGCGGCTCAGCGGATTACCGCGCGGCTCAGCGGATTACCGCGCGGCTCAGCGGATTACCGCGCGGCTCAGCGGATCAGGATTGGAGCGCTGTACGCGGATACGTGCGCGCCGTCGGAGATCTTCACGAGTGCCTTGTAGAGGCCGCGCCGCACGCGCACGACGCGGCTGAAGCTCGACACGCTGGCGCTCGCGGCTTTGACGACCGTGCCGCCGGTGTTGATCGATCGACCGGGTGTCAGCAGCTGGAAGCCGACGAGCGCGCCGACCTCCGCCGGCGCGACGGTGCCATACAGGCGCGCGAAGCCACGCCTGTGGGTGGCGCGAGCGTGCAGGACCACATGCACGGCGACGCCCTCGGCGAGCACCGGGCTCGAGACTTCGGGCTTGCCGACCGTGACGACGCGCAGTTGTGCGTTGGCGAGCAGCCCTAGATAGGGAAAGGAGAAGCCACCGGAAGCGTTCGTGAGCTCGGGGTTGCCGACTACTTGAAAGCCGCCGAGGTACGGGAATGGATTGGCCTGCAGCTCGACGGCGTGATTGGCGGCGCCGGTGCCGGAGAGCGTGCCCTCCACGAGGAACGGGCTGCCGAAGACGACGGGGTTGGGTACGCCGGCGATCGCCAGTGACAGCGGCACGGGGCCGGTGGCGAACGTGCGGTCGTTGCCCGCGGTGGCGCCGGCGGGGCTCGTCGCGAGAATCCGGTAGTGGTAGATCGTGAGCGGCTTCAGCCCGGTGAGGGTCTGGCTGACGGTGATCGAGCCACTGCCGCTGCCGGCGGGGGCGAGCGGCGTTTGTGTGCCGTAGCTGTGGGTTGGGCCGTACTGGAACACGTAGGTGGTCGGCTGCGAGTGTGGGTTGACCGCGCCGAACACGATCGCCGAGGAGTACGTGACGCTCGCGCTGTGGCCCGTGCTTGCGCCGGGTGCGCTCGCGGCGCTGGCGCCGGCGGGCGCGCAGGCCCACGCGGCGGCGCAGATCGCGAGCGCCATCAGCGCGGGTCGTGAGCGGTTGGAGAAGCGGCTTGAGGTGCGGCGGCGGGTACGCATGTGGCTTAGGTATCCGCATCGGCGAGCAGTCAAACGTCGCTGCTACCCGATCAAACGCGTGTTCGCGCGTGCAATCTTAAAGACCTGCGGAGTCACGGACGAGATGTTCGGTGCCATGTCCGCAAGCTGGCTGTGTCCTACCGATCGGGACCGCGTGAGGGTGCTCGACGCGAGCCCGCGCGTACGCACGATTCGCAAGGTGGGGTCGGGAGCGATCGGCTTGACGCTGTTGATCTCTGCGCCATGGCTTGGCTGGTGGACGTTGATCCTGTTTGCCCTGTCGGCATTGAACCTGCTGACGGTCGATCGCCGGATGCAGCGCAGCGTACGCCCGGAGTGGGTGAGCGTCGATGCGATCGTCGTCACGCTCGTGCTGCTCGCGACGGGCGTCGCGCTGAGCGGCGGCCCGAGCAGCCCCGCGCTGCCATGGCTCGTCCTGCCCGCGGCGATGGTCGCGGCGCGCTTTCGCTTGCAGGTCGTGTTGGCGGGCCTCGTGGTCACGGTCGCGGTGGTGCTGGTCGTGACGCTTGGCGTGGACCCGCGCGCGACGCTGCGCGACCCGGTGCCGGTGTTCACGACGCTCTCGCTGCTGACGGCGGTGGTGTCTGTGGTTTGCGCGCTGCAGGCGGCCGAGCTGTTCCAGCGCAGCGAGGCGACCCTCGACCCGCTGACAGGGCTGGCCAATCGCCGCCAGTTGGCGGAGGACCTGCAGGCGGTGTGGGCGCAGGCGACGCTCGAGCGTCCGGTGCGGCTTTTGATGTTCGACCTCGACGGCTTCAAGGCCTACAACGACAACTTCGGCCACCTCGGCGGCGACCTGCTCCTGAGGCGGCTCGCGCAGTCGTTCAAACGGGCGGTCGGCGCGAGCGGCTGCGCCTACCGGCTCGGCGGCGACGAGTTCTGTGCGCTGCTGTGGGCCGACAGCGGCGAGGCGAGGGTGGGCGACTGTCTGCAGGCGCTCAGCGCCGACGGCGACGGCTTCTCGATCACGAGCTCCTATGGCTCGGTGACGCTGCCAGAAGAGGCTTCGGACCCACACCTGGCGCTGCAACTGGCGGACGAGCGCATGTATGCACACAAGGAGTCGAGCCGCGCGAGCGCCGGCAGGCAGACGCGCGACCTGGCGCTGCAGATCCTCGCGGCGCACGAGCCGGAGCTGCACAGTCACGCTTCGCACGTGGCCGAGCTGACCGAAGGCGTGGCCAGACGGCTGGGGCTCGCCGGCGTCGAGCTCTCGGACGCGGTGCGCGCGGCCGAGCTGCACGACATCGGCAAGGTGGCGATGCCCTACGCGCTGCTGCACAAAGCCGGGCCGCTGGACGACCACGAGTGGACGCTGATGCGCCACCACCCGATCATCGGTGCGAGCATCCTTGCCGCGGCGCCAGCGCTCGCGCGCGTCGCCGAGATCGTCGGCGCGACGCACGAGCGCTTCGACGGCAGCGGCTATCCGCGCGGGATCGCCGGCGAGGAGATCCCGCTGGCAAGCCAGATCGTGTTCGCTTGCGACTCGTTCGACGCGATGATCTCCGAGCGTCCGTTCGGCGAAGCGCGATCCGAGACCGAGGCGCTGCGCGAGCTGCGCAGATGCGCCCGCACGCAGTTCGACCCGCGCGTCGTCGACGCGTTCGCGACCGAGTACGCCGCGCGCCGCGCGGCGCGCCTCCAGGAAGCCGGCCCCTCCGTGGGTGTGCGTGTCGACGCGGGTGTGCCTGTCGACGTCGGTGGTGCCAGCGCGTCCGCGGCCGCGTCGCCGGTGGGCGCATCGCACGCGACCGCCGCGCTGCCAGCGGGCGTCGCCTCGCGTACGAGCGCCGCGTTGCCGTAGCGATAGCCTTCGGCCGGTGGACGGCGGAGGGGGTCCGAAGGTCAGGCTGCGCCAGGCGGTGCTCGTGGCGCGAGAGCTCGAGCCCGTAGCCACGGCGCTGCGCTCGGCGCTCGGCCTGCGCGAGCCGTTCCGCGACCCCGGGGTGGGCGAGTTCGGGCTCGCGAACACCGTGTTCGCGCTTGGCGACTGCTTCCTGGAGATCGTCGCGCCGACGCGCGCGGACACGGCTGCGGGTCGCTACCTGAAGCGTCACGGCGGCGATGGCGGTTACATGGCGATCTTCGACTTGGAGGATCTCGACGGCGCGCGCTCGCGCGCGCTCGCGCTGGGCGTGCGCGTGGTCTGGCAGATCGACCTGCCAGACATCTCGGGCACGCATCTGCATCCCGCGGACATGCGCGGCGCGATCGTGTCGCTGGATCGTTCGCGGCCGTACGGCAGCTGGCGATGGGGTGGGCCAGAGTGGACGGGCCGCACCGGCGTCGGCGCCGAGGGTCGCCTTGCGGGTATCGCGGTCGCGGTCGCCGAGCCGATGGTGGCGGCGAAGCGCTGGGGCGAGGTGCTGGGCGTGCCGCTGAGTGGCGCGGCGCAGACGCCGGTGCTCGAGCTCGACGGCGCCGCGGTCAGATTCGAGCCGGCGGCGAGCGCGCGCGCGGAAGGGCTCGTGGAGATCGCTTTGGAGTTGGCGCATGAGCTGCCCGGAGGTGCGACCACGCTCGAGCTCGGTGGTGTGCGATTGCGAGGCGTTTAGGCGTACGGCCGCGAGCGGCGTGTCGCGGGCGCCGGTGTAGGATCCGCCGATGACGCCCGAGGGACAGCTCGTAACAGGTGTGGACTTCGTCGCGGTCCCCACCAGCGACCTCGACGCGGCGGTCGACTTCTACGGAACCAAGCTCGGCCTGACGCGCTCGATCTACCGGCCGGCCAACCACTTTGCGGAGTTCGAGACGGGCACGCTGACGCTCAGCGTGATCGTCTCCGAGAAGTTCGGCCTCGGCTTTCACCCGAATCAAAACGCGGTTGCGTTGCACGTCGATGACGTCGAAAGCGCGCGCGTGGTGCTCGCCGCGCGCGGCATCGAGTTCGTCGGCGACACGCTCGACACGGGCGTGTGTCACATGGCGTTCTTCGCGGACCCCGACGGCAACGCCCTGATGCTCCACCATCGCTACGCGCCGCGCGTCACCGAGTCCTGACACCGCATCGCACCGCAGCCGCGTCGCATCGCAGCCGCATCGCAGCCGCACCGCAGCCGCATCGCGTCGCAGCCGCACCGCACCGCAGCCGCATCGCATCGCAGCCGCATCGCGTCGCAGCCGCACCGCACCGCAGCCGCACCGCAGCCGCACCGCAGCCGCATCGCATCGCACCGCAGCGGATCGAACCGCAGCGTCAGCGGATCGCGATCCGCTGACCCGCTGACCCGCGGCTATGCTCCTAGCGACGCGAAGCGCGGGTCACGACGCTCGACGAAGCTTGTGACTCCCTCGACGAAGTCCGGCGCGGCGAACGACGCGAACATCAGACGGTCGGCCTCGGCGAGGGCGTCGGGCAGCGTGCGCTCGAGGTCGGCGTAGACCTGGCGCTTGATCGTGGCCATGCTCGCGGGCGAGCAGTTGACGACGAGATCGCGCGCGTACTCCAGCGTGGCGTCGAGCAGCGTGTCGGGTGCGAGCACGCGGTTGACGAGCCCCAGCGCTTGCGCCTCCTGCGCGAGCACGACGCGGCCGGAGATCAGCAGGTCGAGCGCGCGCGCCGGTCCTATGAGCCGCGGCAGGACCCACGAGATGCCGTGCTCGGCGACCAGCCCGCGGCGCGCGAAGGCCGTCGTCAGCTTCGCGCCCTCGGCGGCGAAGCGCACGTCGCACATCAGCGCTTGCACGAGACCGATGCCCGCGCACGCGCCGTTGACAGCGGCGATGATCGGCTTCGGGATCGACAGCGGCAGACTCTGCGGGCTGCGCGCCTCGGTCTCGGCGGACGCCGCGCCGTCGCCGAGCGCCTGCAGTTGCCGCATGTCGGCGCCCGCGCAGAAGCCCCTGCCGGCGCCGGTGACCACGATCGCACGGACGCGCTCGTCGGCTGCGCAGCGCTCGAGCAGCGCGAAGTACAGGCGCTCCATCTCGGTCGTCCAAGCGTTCAAGCGCTCGGGCCGGTTGAGCGTCAACAGCGCCACGCCGTCCTCGATCTGCATCTGCACCACTTCGCTCATCTGCGCTCCCTCCGCTCGCTATGGCGCCAGGCGCCCTGCGCCGAGCGTACCGCGCCTATGCAGGCTGCGCGAACGTGGCGGCGGCGGGATGCAGCACGGCGTCGAGCAGGCCGGGAAAGCGCGCATCGAGATCGTCGCGGCGCAGCGTGGTCAGCTTTGCTGTTCCGACCTCGTGCTGTGTGACCACGCCCGCCTCGCGCAGCACGCGGAAGTGGTGCGTGCAGGTCGACTTGGAAACCGGCAGCTGGAAGCTGCCGCACGGTCGCGGCGCCGGGTCGCGGTCGAGCTCGCGCACGATGCGCAGGCGCTGCGGATCGCTCAGCGCGTGCAGGACCGCGGGCAGCTCGAGGTCTTCGGTTGCGGGATGGTGGAGGGCCATGACGCTCATTGTACGATGATTATCGAACATCTGTTACGATGATCGCCGTACTTACGGACAAAGGATAGATCAGATGACGGCCACGATCGTCGAGCGCCAGGCGGCGCCACGGATCCACACGGCGGAGGACGCAGCCGGCGCGTTGCGCCTGGGCCGGCGGGCCGACGCGGGCAAGCGGCGCCAGCGCGCACTGCTCGTGCTCGTATGCCTAGCCCAGCTGATGGTGATCCTGGACGTGTCGATCGTGAACGTCGCGCTGCCGTCGATCCGCGGCGGGCTGCGCTTCTCGGCGACGGGGCTGCAGTGGGTTGTCAACGCGTACACGCTGACGTTCGCGGGATTCCTGCTGCTCGGCGGCCGCGCCGCGGATCTGCTGGGACGCCGGCGGGTGTTCCTGGCCGGGACGGCGCTGTTCGCGGTGGCGTCGCTTGCGTGCGCGCTCGCGGACTCGCGCGCGCTGCTGATCGGCGCGCGTGCCCTGCAGGGCGTCGGCGGCGCCGTGATCTCGCCGGCGAGCCTCGCGATCATCGCGACCTCGTTTCGGGAGGGCGGCGAGCGCTCGCGGGCGCTCGGCGTGTGGGGGGCGATGGGCGGCCTCGGCGGCTCGCTGGGCGTGCTGCTGGGGGGCGTGCTCACGCAGGCGTTCGGCTGGCCGGCGATCTTCCTCGTCAACGTCCCGATCGGCATCGCGGTGATCGCGTGCTCGCGCCGTCTGATCCCGGCCGGACGTGCGTCCGGCGAGGGCCGGCACTTCGATGCCGCCGGCGCGCTCTTGATCACGGGCGGGCTGACGGCGCTCGTGTACGCGATCGTGCGAACTGACACGCTCGGCTGGGGAGCGGCGGGCGTGCTCGCGCCGCTGGCCGCCGGCGCGAGCTTGATCGGCGCGTTCATGTTCGTCGAGGGCAGGGTCGCGCGCGAGCCGCTGATGCCACTGCGCGTGTTCGGCATGGTGCGCCTGCGCGCCGCGAACCTGATCGTGTTCATGCTGTACGCGTCGGTGTTCGCGATCTGGTTCTTCCTGTCGCTGTATCTGCAGCAGGTTCTGCGCTACGACGCGCTGCAGACTGGTCTGTGCTTTCTGCCGATGACGCTAGCGATCATGTTCGCGAGCACGCTGGCGCCGCGCGTGGTCGCGGCGTGGGGCGAGCGCCGCGTGCTGAGCGTGGGGATGCTGTGCGCGACGGCTGGCCTGCTCCTGCTCACGGGCGTGCGCGGCCACGGCAGCTACGTCGCGGACGTGCTCCCGGGTGGGCTGCTGGCGGCGATCGGTCTCGGGATGTCGCTGGTGCCGGCGACGATCGCCGCGGTCGCGGGCGTGTCGGCGGGCGAGAGCGGTCTGGCCTCGGGCATGCTCAACACCTCGCGCTTGATCGGCGGCGCCCTCGGCCTCGCGATCCTGAGCACGATCGCGGCGTCGCGCACGCGCGCGGATCTGCTCGCCGGCGCGTCCGGCCCGGCGGCGCTCAGCGGCGGCTTTCGCCTCGCGTTCGCGGTGGCTGGCGGATTCAGCCTGCTCGGCGCGCTTGCCGCGGCGACCCTGCTGCGTACGCGAGGCCCGATGGGCGACGCGATCGTCGCGCCGCCGCGAGCCGGCTCTCGAGCATGAGCGCGGCGCGTCGCTACGTGGTGCTGGACGTCTTCACGGACACCCCGCTGGCGGGCAATCAGCTGGCGGTCTTCCCCGACGCTCCGGACTTGCGCGCGCAGCAGATGCAGCGACTTGCGCGCGAGCTGAACCTCTCCGAGACGGTGTTCTCGTTCGAAGCCGAGCACGGCGGTGACGCGCGCATCCGCATCTTCACCCCGTCGGCGGAGCTGCCGTTCGCCGGTCACCCGGTGCTCGGCAGCGCGATCCTGTTGGGCATCGAGCGCCGCCGCGACGAGCTGACGCTCGAGACCGGCGCGGGTCCGGTCGCGGTCTCCCTGGCCCAGCGCGCGGAGCACGGCGGCTACGGGACGATGCGCCAGCCGATCCCGTCGTGGCGGCCGTATGAGCGCGCGCGAGAGTTGCTCGCGGCGCTCGGCGTGGAGCGCTCGGGGTTGCCGGTGGAGATCTACGCAAACGGCCCGCGGCATCTGTACGTGGAGCTCGAGAGCGAGCAGGCGGTGGCGGCGCTCGCCCCCGACCTGCGTGCGCTGCTCGCGCTCGGATCGGTGGGCGTCAGCTGTTTCGCTGGCGCCGGCGCCAGCTGGAAGACGCGGATGTTCGCCCCGGGCTTGGGTGTGGCGGAGGACCCCGCGACGGGGTCGGCCGCGGGGCCGCTCGCCGTGCACTTGGCGCGTCACGGCAGGATCGCATTCGGCGAGGAGATCGAGATTCGCCAGGGCGCGGAGATCGGGCGCCCGTCGCTGCTGCGCGCGCGGGCGGTTGGCGCGGCGGACGCGATCGAGCGCGTCGAGGTCGGCGGCGCGGCGGTGGTCGTCGCGCGTGGGGAGTTTCTGTAGCCTTGCCGCGATGCGCTTCAAAATCACCTATCACTCTGGTCACAAACCGCCTGAGGATGCCCTCGACCGGCTCGCGCAGCGACTCGGCGCAAGACGCGAAGGCGTGTCGTTCGTCAAGGTCGGCGCAGAGATCTGGGCGACGGTTGAAGCGGACGCCCCTGTCTCGATG
>JASLHP010000340.1 GCA_030149625.1 Solirubrobacteraceae bacterium | reverse complement strand
CACGGCGGAACCGGAAGTCTCCTTCGCGGCTTTCAAGGACGAGCAATTCGAAACGGCGACTCCCGACATGAAGCACATCGTCATCAGCTCGCTGGTGGCGCTCACGAGCAATACGGCGGACAACGAAGCGCAGGACTCGCTGTACATGTTCTCGCCGTCGGCGCCGGCCGATGAACGGCTGCAGCTGGTCAGCATCCTTCCGGGTGCCGGCGAACCGCAGGCGCCGGGCGGCGAAAGCTACGTCGGGGGTGGGGCGTACTTCCAGCGGAGGATGGCCGCGACCGCGATCTCTGCGAATGGCGAGCGCGTCGTCTGGGCTCACAAAGGCGTGCGGGGCGAAGTCGACCATCTGTACATGCGAGAACTGGCGAGCGAAGGAAGGGCCGCGGCGTCCTATCAGGTCGATCAGCGAGACGACACTCCCGCGACGCCGAACGCATGCGAAGAACCGGCGCCGGAAGGCAAGCAGGGCCAGCCGCTGTTCCAGACGGCGAGCGCCGACGGCTCGAAGGTGTTCTTCACGGATCCGCAGGGGCTGACCGAAGACGCGCCCGTCTATGAGGGAGCGTCGACGGATCCCCACTACCGCGAGCTGTATGTGTTCGAACCGGAACAGCCCGAATGCCACCGTGTCAAAGACCTTGCACCGAGCCTCGAAGCTGGGGCCAGCGCCGAAATCGACGGCGGTGTGTTGGGCACGGGAGAAGACAGTGAATCGGTGACGCTCTATTTCGTCGCAAACGGAGTGCTCGCGCCGGGCGCGCCGAAAGGCGACTGTCACGCTACCGAAACGTCGAGCGCGCTGCTCAAGTGCGATCTCTACGTGGTGCGCTACGACAAGGCCAGTGGCGAGTGGGGGGCTCCCGTATTCATCCGGCAGCTGTCAAACGAAGACAACCCCGACTGGGGCTCGCCGAAATCCGCGGGCAACGACACGTACTCGCTCAAGCATCAGACCGCGCGGGTCTCTCCCAACGGCCACTACCTCGCGTTCATGTCGAACCAGAGCCTGACCGGATATGACAACACCGACGCGAACAGTGGCGCGCGCGACGAGGAGGTCTACCTCTATGACGCGAGCGCAGGAAAGCTCGTGTGCGCATCATGCGACCCTGACGGGGCGCGACCAGTTGGCGTCTTCGACGAGCAATATGGATCGGGTGAAGGGGTAGGGCTCGTCGTGGATCGTCCGCAGACTTGGGAACCAGGCGAAAGCTTGGAAGGCGGGTCCGCGGGCACGGCGGAAGGGGACGACCCATGGCTGGCCGGAAGCGTGCCGTCCTGGACGCTGGTCGGGAAGAACCCGGCTTACAACCAGTCGGACTACCTCTCAAACGAAGGGCGGCTGTTCTTCAACAGCGCCGACGCGCTCACGCATGTCGCCTCGCCGACGCGTGTCGAGACGATTCACGGTCACGAGCAGACGGTCGGTGTCGAGAACGTCTACGAGTACGAGCAGCAGGGCGTCGGCAGCTGCACCGAAGCAAACACTGAAGGCGGCTGCGTGTCGCTCGTCTCCTCCGGCGAATCAGAACACGAATCAGCGTTCCTCGATGCGAGCGAGAACGGCGAAGACGTCTACTTCCTGACCGAGCAGGAGCTCACCCCGCAGGACACCGACACCGAATTCGACATCTATGACGCGCGCATCTGTAAGCTCGCGGGCTCGGAACCGTGCGCGGCACCTCCACAGCCGGCAGCGGCGCCGTGTAGCGGCGAACAGTGCAAAACGGCTGTGCCGACGCCACCTTCCTTCGAAGCGCCGGCGAGCGCGAGCACGGGTGGGACCGGCAACATCACAGCCGCCCACAGTGTCCTGCCCAGCAAAGCCGCGCAGAAGCCGAAGGCGAAGGCGACGACGGCGCAGCTGCTCGCCAAAGCGCTGAAGGCGTGCAGGAGAGATAGGACGAAGGCCAGGCGCGTCGCCTGCGAAAGGCGGGCACACAAGCGCTATCGCGCCGCGACCAAGAAGACGAGCAGCAAACGCTCGCGGACCTCCTCCCCGAAGCACAAAGGCTAGGCCCGGTATGCACAGACAAAGGCGTTTTGCCGTGAGGATCGCGCCGCTGCTCGTCGCGTTGCTCGCGCTGCTCAACGTGGCCGGCGCCAGCGCCGCCGAAGCGACGCAGCCCGCGCCTCACTGGCACATACTCACTCGCTCCGCACCCTCCACGCTCGCTCCCGGCCAGAAAGGCGAGGTGATCGCGATCCTCGCGAATCTCGGCGACGCCCCGCTGGAAGCGAGCGCGGGAGAACCCGTCAAGATCGCGGACGTGCTGCCGCCGGGGGTGGTCGCGACCGGTGAAATGGTCGCGAAGCCCGAGTATGGCAACGACAATGTCCTGAACACGCCCGCGATCAAATGCCCCGAATTGCGTTGCGTATATGTCGGCAAGCTCCCGCCCCTGATCTCGATCGAACTGCAGATCCCCGTAGAAGCAGCGAAGGGAGCGGAAGGCGCGCTTGGAGACAACGTCGTCACGGTCGAAGGCGGCATCGATGGTCACACGGCGCATGCCGCGGAAGGCAGAGGCCTGATCAAGGCTGGAAGCACACACGTGGCGTTCGGGGTCGAACGCTACGAACTGACCCCCGAAACCGAGAGCGGTGCGACCGATGTGCAAGCCGGTTCGCACCCGTCGCAGATCACGACTACGATTGCGTTCAATCAAACCTTCACAGAACTGAATCCCGGCAGGGAATTCCCGGTCCCCGACGTCCCGGAGCTGGTCAAGAACATCGATACCACGCTTCCCCCGGGGCTGGTGGGCAATGTCAACGGCTACGTGGTGCCAAAGTGCTCGGGGTTCGACTTTGGCACCGTGCCCGAGGGCAACTACAACGAATGCCCGCAGGACACCGCGATCGGCGCCGCGCTCGTAACCTTCCACGATCAGGCGCCGGGCCCGGGTTACTTGACCGAGACAGTGCCCGTTTTCAACATCGAACCGGAAGCCGGCGAGGCAGCGCGCTTCGGTTTCGAGTTCGAAAGGGTGCCAGTGATCCTCAACACCGCCCTACAGACCGGCAAAGGCTACGCGATCGAAGTCAGCTCCGGCAACGTGTCCTCGACGGCGAGCGTGCTGAGCACGATCGTGACCATCTGGGGCACGCCCAGGTCGCGCGTACACGATGACGCCCGGGGATGGCAGTGCCTCGGCGGAGGATTCAAGCTGGAAATCCAAGGCGGCTCGCACAAGCAGCCCTGCGCCGAAGAAGCCACGAAGGAATCGGAAGTTCATCCCTACCTGACGCTTCCGACGACGTGCGCGGCACCGATGTCCAGCTCGCTGCGGGTTGAATCGTGGCAGTCCGCGGAAGCCGTGCCGGCCGCCGTGGCGCCCGCCGACCCCGTGCAGCTGGCCGGCTGCGACGAGCTTCCGTTCGAGGGAGCCTCGGCCCCGTCGATCGCGGTGCAGCCCGATCGGGGCGCCGCGAGCACTCCCAGCGGTCTGAACTTGGAGCTGCACGTGCCCCAGAGCACGACGCTCGCCAACGGTGAACTGGCCGAGGCCGACCTGGTGCAGAACACGCTCGCGCTCCCCGAAGGCCTCGAAACCAGCCCAGGCGCCGCGAACGGCCTCGAAACCTGCCCGGGAATCGGGCTGGAAGCTGGATTTCCCGAATCGGCGCAGCTCGAAAACGACCACTTCGACGCGTTCGCCCCGACGTGCCCGAACGGATCGAAGCTCGGCAC
The DNA here is from genome assembly GCA_030149625.1 of Solirubrobacteraceae bacterium. Next base: position 624 of record JASLHP010000340.1, on the reverse strand, counting down.
CGTGACGATTCATTCGCCGCTGCTGGAAGAGCCCCTCGAAGGCGAAGTCTTCCTCGCCCAGCAGGACACCGATCCGTTCTCCTCGCCGCTCGTCCTCTACCTCGTCGCGGAAGACAAGCAGGCAGGCGTGCTGGTCAAGCTCGCGGGTGAAGTCAAGATCGGTCCGACCGGCCAACTCGTGACCACCTTCAAGAACACTCCCCCGGTCCCCTTCGAAGAGCTCGAACTCAATTTGAACGACGGTCCCCGGGCATCGCAATCGACGCCGGCGCTGTGCCGTCTCTACACGACGACCGCGGAATTCGTGCCGTCCTCGGGCGAGCCTCCGACCGCCAGCAGCTCGAGCTTCAAGCCAACTCCGAACCCCGACGGGGTGCCGTGCCCGGAATCCGGGCCGTTGCCTTTCGCGACGAGCTTCCAAGCGGGTTCCACGAACAAGCAGGCGGGCGCCTTCACGCCGTTCACGCTGACAATCGCGCGGCCTGATGGCGATGCGTCGATGAAGACGATCTCGATGGCGCTCCCGGCCGGTCTCGCCGCGGTGATCGGCTCCGTGCCGCTATGCGAAGAACCGCGGGCGGCGCAGGGGACGTGCGGTTCCGAAAGCCTGATCGGTCACTCGAC
>JASLHP010000298.1 GCA_030149625.1 Solirubrobacteraceae bacterium | reverse complement strand
GCTCTGCCGCTCTTGGGCAGGATCGAGTCGCTGGGGGTCAGCGCGGCGGCGGCGGCGCTCCTGTACGGGATCTTGCAGAGCCGCGGCCGGCGGCCGTGACAAGGTTCCATAACTGTGTAAGGCTGCGCCGACATAACGCTGAACCTAAGGTTGAGAAAGCTGAGCTCAGCGCAATTTCATAGCTTTGGCGCCAGGGGAGGAGTGCGCCACTGAGCACGGTTTCGGCCGCCAGGGAGGCGGTTCGAAGAAAGGATCTGCTCGTGGCAAGAATCACCCACAACTCTACCTCTGAACCTAAGGTCGAGGACGTGTTCTTGATCGCGCTCGCGAAGCAGGGCGATCGCAATGCGTATGACCGTCTCGTCAGGCGCTACCACGGATTCGTGCGCCTGAAGGCATCCTCGTACTTCCTCGCGGGCGGAGACTCCGAAGACCTGATCCAAGAGGGGCTCGTGGGCCTGTACAAGGCGATCCGCGACTTCCGCACGGACCGCGAGTCGAGCTTCCGCAACTTCGCCGAGCTCTGCATCACGCGGCAGATCATCACCGCCGTCAAGACCGCGACGCGCAACAAGCACACGCCGCTGAACCAGTACGTGTCGTTCTCCTCGACGCCCGCCGGCACCGGCGACGACGTACCGACGCTCGACCAGATGCTGCCCGGGCCGAGCGTTCAGGATCCGGTCAATCAAGTCATCTCATCGGAGGAGCTGCGCTCGCTCGTCGGCTGCCTGTCGACAGCGCTCTCAGAGCTCGAGAGCCGCGTGCTGTCGCTGTATCTCGACGGTTACTCCTACGAGCAGGTCGGCGGCCGGCTCTCGTGCGACACCAAGACCGTCGACAACGCGCTGCAGCGCGTCAAGCGCAAGGTCGGCGCCCACCTGCAGTCACGCGCCGTGGCCGCCTGAGCTCGCTGTCTCCCGGCGATCGTCAGCCGCTCGAAAAGCCGTCCAGGCGCCGCTGTGGTCGCCCCCTCAGGGGGACGGCCACAGGGCGGCTGGGGCGTCCCCCGGCTTAGAGCTGACCTTCGGGAGGCAGCGTCGAGTTGCCCGGCGCCTCCGGCGCGAGTGTTTCGGACGGCGCCGCCGTCACCGAGACCGTGAACGGCGTGCTGTCGGTCGTGGCGTTTAGCGGACCCCCGGGCAGCTTGATCCGCACGACGCTCGTACCGACGTCGTAGAACGTGTGCGTGATCGTGTATGTCGAGTCGGCGCTGACTTCGCCGACCTCGACCACGTGGAAGCCGGTGCCGGCCGCGTTCTCGCGCTCGAGGTAGACCACGTGGCCGGCCTCGCCCGGTGTGACGGCGCCGGAGAACGTGAGCGGCTGGCCGGATTGGATCGTGGTCGCGGAGACCCCGGCCGTGAGCACGAATTTGACGCCCTCATACAAGACAGCCGACTTCTTGCCGGCGCCCTGCACGCGGTAGAAGGTGCTCGCGAGCGGCGTCTGTGGCGCGAACGTGTAGTCGCCGGATGCATCGGTGTCGGCTTCCGCGACCTGGGTGAAGCCCGACTGCTGAGCCGTGCGCGCCAGCAGCTGCACCGGCGTGTCGGCGGCACCCGCGACGACTCCTTTGATCGTCGTCGACTGCCCATAGGAGATGGGGTTGGCCGAGCTTTCGATCGTCAGTTGCGGGTTCTGTGCCTGAACGATCTCGTAGTCGAGCACGTTCGACGCGCTCGGGATGTTGCGCTCGCCGCTGCGCACGACCACGCGGATGTTCGCGTCGCCGGCGTAGCGGAAGGTGTGTGTGAGCGTGAACGCTCCGCCCTTGCCGACGGGTACGCCGCGCCCGATGCGGTGCCATTCGTTGCCACGGATCGCATTCTGGCGCTGCAGGATCACGAGCGCGCCTTCGTCTTCGGGGCTGACCGTGCCCGTGAAGGTCACCATGTTGTGACGCCCCGTCCGGAGCGTCGCCGCCACCACGCCTTCCGGCGGCCCGTCGAGCGTCACCTGCGCGGCGACCTTGACGTCGCGGTGCCCGCTCTGCGCGGTGCCCGCCGTCACGTAGAAGCTGCTGTTGGCGGTGAGGGCGCCCGTGGTGAGCTGGTAGTAGCCGTTCGTGGCGGTGGTGGTCGTGCCGGCCACGCTGTAGCCGGAGCTCGCCGAACGCTCGTACAGCGTCACAGTCTGGTCGGCCGCTTCGGTTTCGGCCGAGCACGCGAGCCGGCCGAAGGCGAGCGCGGATTCGCCCGAGGTGATCAGCCGCGGGGCTACTCGCAGGATCACGTGGCAGCTGCCGCTGTGCCGGCCCGCTCGGTGCTCGTGGCGGCCCCTCGCCGACGCCGCGGCGCAGAACAGCGCGAGCGAAGCGGCGGCGACGACCAGCGCCACGGTCAACTTGAGTGATCGCATCTTGGCCTTCTCCTTGTCGTGCGGTTCGGTTCTGCTGTGTTCCCACCTACTAACCCTCGCTCGCTTGGTTCGATGCGGTGTGGCGGGGCGTGAGGCGATGCGGCTCGCCAGTCGCGCGGGGCGCTGCTCGCTAGCCGCACGGGGGGCGCTGCTCCGCGGGGGGGGCGCTGCTCGCTAGCCGCGCGGGGCGCTGCTCGCTAGCCGCACGGCTAGCCGCGCGGGGCGCTGCTCGCTAATCGT
>JASLHP010000276.1 GCA_030149625.1 Solirubrobacteraceae bacterium | reverse complement strand
GCGCCGCCGAGGCCGGCGTGCGCCGGCGGCGCGTCCGGTGGCGTGGCGCGCGGCGTCCCGGGTGGCGTCGGCGGCCTTGGTGTCCGCGGCGGCGCGGGCGGAGCGCCCGGGGCGCCGATTGGCGGCAGCGTGTCGAGCAGCGTCCTCGCGTACGTCAAGGCGCACGGCGGCGGCACGATCGCGGTTGCGAGCCAGTCGAACGCGGCGTCGGCGATTCTCGCCGGGGACGAGAGCGTGGTGGGCATCGGCGGCTTCTCTGGGCGCGAGAGCGACGTGAGCGTGTCGTGGCTCGCGCAGGAGGTGCGCGCAGGCAAGATCCGCTGGGTGCTCGACGAAGGAAGCTCGAGCGGCTTCGGCGGCGGTCCGGGAGGCGACACGCGTGTCGGGGCAAAGAAGGCGATGGCGGCGGTGGCGCAGGCGTGCGTCGCGGTCACGCTGTCCTCGAGCGCCTCGGCGTCGGCGAGCAACTCGGCTTCGACCGCCGGCGCCTCGGCTTCGACTGCCGGCGCCTCGGCTTCGACCGCCGGCAGCGCCTCGGCTTCGACCGCCGGGTCCGGCAACGTGGGCGGCCCGACGGCAAGCGGCTCGGAGACGCTGTACGACTGCCAGGGCCGCGCGCAAGCCCTTGCGGCCATCGGCGCGTAACAATCATGCCGGTGAGGATCCTGGTCGTTGACGATGACCGTGCGGTGCGCGAAGCGCTGCGGCGCGCCTTGGCGCTGGCGGGCTACGAGGTGCATTTGGCCGAGGACGGCGAGGACGCGCTGGAGCAGGTCGTGCGGGCGGTTCCGGACGCGGTCGTCTTGGACGTGGGCCTGCCGGGGATCGACGGCCTGGAGGTCTGCAGGCGGGTGCGCCGCACGGGCAGCCGCGTGCCGATCCTGATCCTGACGGCGCGCGACGCGGTGGCGGATCGCATCGACGGCCTCGACGTGGGAGCCGACGACTACATGGTCAAGCCGTTCGACGTGGGCGAGCTGCAGGCGCGGCTGCGTGCGTTGCTGCGCCGCGCGAACCCGCAGGAGAACCCGGATGAGCTGTCGTTCGCGGAGGTGCGCCTGGACGCGGATCGACACGGCGCGCAGGTGGGTGAGAGCTTCGTGGAGCTGACGCGGATGGAGTATCAGCTGCTGGAGCTGTTGATGCTGAACCCGCGGCGCGTGCTGTCGCACAGCCTGATCTACGACCGCGTGTGGGGTTATGACTTCGGGCCGACGTCGAACGCGCTGCGTGTGTACATCGGCTACCTGCGTCGCAAGCTCGAGGGCGCGGGCGCGCGCGAGCTGATCCACACGGTGCGCGGCGTGGGCTACTCGCTGCGCGAACCGTGAGCCGAGCTGCTCGACGCTCGCCCGATCCGGGCGCGCGACACCGAGGGCAATGACGCTGCGCACGCGCATCGCGGCGGTGGCGAGCGTGTCGGTGGCGCTGGCGGTGCTCGCGGCGGCGGTCGGCCTATATGCGGCGGTGCGTTCGGACCTGCGCGGCGAAATCGACAACACGCTGCGGGCGCGTGCGCGGGCGCTGTCGAGTGCGCCGGCGCCCGACGACGACGAACCGGGTGGCGGCTACGGCGGGCCGCGGGCGCCGAACGGCGCGGGCGGCGCGGGCAGCGCGAGGGGCGGCTTTCCGGGTCGCGTGGAACCGGCGCCGTTCGGGGCGGCGTCGGGATACGTGGAGTTCATCTCTGCGAACGGGAGCGTGTTCGTGCCCGGCGGCCAGGGCTCGTCCTCGCGCAAGATCGCGGTGACGGCGAGCGACAGGGCGATCGCGGCGCGCGGCAGCGGCAGCGGCCTGAGCGAGCGCAGCGTCGACGGCACGAAGCTGCGCGTGCTGACGAGCGGCACCGGGCCGAACGGCGCGCTGTTGATCGCACAGCCGCTGACCGAGGTCGATCACGAGCTGAGCCACCTGCTGCTGATCCTGGCGTTGATCGGGGCGGGGGGCGTGGTGCTGGCGGCGCTGCTGGGAGCGCTGGTGGCGCGCACGGCGCTCGCGCCGATCGGGCGCTTCACCAAGCGCACGGAGTCGCTGACGGGCAACCTCGACCTGTCGCACAGGCTCGAGGTGCGGGGGCGCGACGAGCTGGCGCGCCTCGCGGACAGCTTCAACGGCACGCTCGACGCGCTCGAGCGCTCGGTGCAGGCGCAGCGCCACCTGATCGCGGATGCGAGCCACGAGTTGCGCACGCCGATCTCCTCGCTGCGCGCGAACATCCAGATTCTGGGCGAGGCGGAGCGGCTTGCGCCAGAGGAGCAGGCGAGCCTGCGCGCGGACATCGTGGCGGAGCTCGATGAGCTGACGGCGCTCGTGGGCGACGTCGTCGAGCTGGCGCGTGGAGCCGCTGCGGACGGCGCGATCGACGATGTGCGGCTCGACGAGGTCGTACGCGGCGCGGTCGCGAGCGCGCGCCGGCGCGGCGAGCTGAGCTTCGAGCTGAGCCTCGAGCCGACGGTCGTGCGCGGTCAGGCCGATCGCATCGGTCGCGCGGTGTCGAACCTGGTGGACAACGCCCGCAAGTGGAGCCCATCGGGCGCCGCGGTGGAGGTGACGCTCACAGCGGGCGTGCTGAGCGTGCGCGATCACGGGCCGGGCTTCCAGGAGGTGGACCTGCCGTTCGTGTTCGACCGCTTCTACCGCGCGCGCGACGCGCGCAGGCTCCCCGGCTCGGGCCTCGGGCTCGCGATCGTGCGCCAAGCAGCGGAGGCGTGCGGTGGCTTCGCCGAAGCACAGAACGCGCCCGGCGGCGGCGCGCTGCTGCGGGTCGGCTTCGGCGCGCCCGTCGAGCTTGCGCCGGGCTGGCCGGGGCAGTGACGGCGCCGCCGGCGCACCGGTCACGGAACGGCGATCTCGGGCGCCGCGTGCGAGCTCTAGCAGCGGGCAGCCAGGAGAGAGCCGAAGCCGTCCGACGCTCGTCCTAGCTTGAAGCGGAGGAATTGAGGGAGGGTCGTCTAATAGTTGCTTTGTGTAACCGCAACTTTTTTGCCTGCTCGGAGTTCCTGAGGGGTGTAGCCGTGTCTCGATCCAGCCGTGTTTCGATAGGGGAGGTAGCCGTGAGGTCCAGGGTTCGTGTCTCGCTCGTGGTGCTCGTCGTGAGTGCGTTCGCGTTGGTAGCCATATCGGCGCCGGCCGCGCAGGCCAGCCTCGGAATCGACAAATTCGTGGGCATCAACTGCAAGGTGGGCCACGAAACCTGCGGCGAAGTCGCGAGCGGCGGGAGCGACGTCTTCGGCTCTCCGCTCAACGAAACCGTGGAACCGAAACACGGTGAATCAGAAACCGAAGGCTACACGCAGGCTGCCGGCCACGTCCCCTTCGGCGTGACCGACTTCACGGTCACGCACACGGGTACGTTCAAAGAAGACAACGCGATCCCCACCGCCGTCGTGACGCACGTGCGGGTCGATGTCGCGCCTGGCCTGGCGACGAGTCCGGCGAACGTGCCGCAGTGCACGATGAAAGAATTTGGCGAAGCGGAAGTTCCCGTCCCCGGCTTTGGCTTCTACGAAGCACCCACATGCGAAACGGGTGGCGGACCCCACGAAACCGGTCCCGAAAGCACGGTCATCGGTGAAGAAACGGCGACCGTGTATGCGGGCGCGGCAAAGGACGTCGCGATCTCGGGCGTGCTCTACAACCTGGAACCGCCGAAGCCGCCGGCGAAGGCGCGCTCGGCGCTCTACGGCGCGGCGCTCAAACTCCCGATACTCCTGACAAAAACGGTGCTTGAAGCACACGGGATCACCGGGCCGGCGACCGTGAAACAGTATTACGCGCACACGCTCGTCGAAGGCAACGTCGAATGGGGCAGAGAAGCAAAGGGCACCAACGCGGGCGACTACCACGACTATTTCGAAGTCAACGTCTCGCCCTCGCTCCCGCTTCTCAGGTCGCGCCAGCTCGACTACGGTCGCGCCGGCGATGGGGCGTTCATCACGAACGGCACCAACTGTCCGGGCAACCACACGACGACGCTGAGCCTGGAAGGCGTCCCGCTCGGGACCGAAGCGGAAATCGCCAAAAGCGTGGCGAGCGGCGCGCGCGAATTCGCGAGAAAACCTTACGAAACGCTGATTCCCCTCCAGGGGTGCAACGCAGTGCCCTTCAACCCGTCGTTCAGTCTGGAAGCGGGCGCCAGCGGAAGCGATCAGCCGGATCAGATCACGACCGCGGTGACCCTGCCGCACTTCACCGGCGAAGAAGAAATCGACAGCTCGCAAGTCAAGACCGCGACGATCACGCTCCCGGAAGGCATGACGCTCAATCCGTCCGCTGCGTACGGGCTCGAAGCCTGCACCGTCGCGCAGGCGAGGATCCACAGCGAAACGTTCGGCGTCGCATGCCCGGCCGGCTCGGAACTGGGCACGGTCAGCCTCGACGTGCCGACGCTGCCGGTGGGCTCGCTCACGGGAACGATGTACCTCGGTGGTCCGGTCACAGGTCCGGAAACGGGCCCGATCACGGGGCCGCCGTACATCGTCTACGTCGTCGCCAACTCCGCGCGCTACGGCGTGTCCGTCAGGTTGAAAGCGGAAGTGACGCCCAACCCCGTGACCGGCCAGCTGACGACGGTGTTCGACGAAAACCCCGAACAGCCGTTCAGCAAGCTGACGTTGCACTTCAACCGCGGCGCTCTCACATCGGTGGCGAACCCGCTGATCTGCGGTACGCCGACCGGCTCCTCGAGCTTCACTCCGGTGGCCACCGAAGGGGTTCCGAGCGCTACCGCCGAATTCGGCGTGCCGATCACCGGCTGTGCGTCATCGATTCCGTTCTCGCTCAGCCAGAGCACGGAATACTCCAACCCGAGCGCTGGCGTGCACGACTCCTACACGTTCAACCTGGGCCGGCCCGAAGGCCAGCAGTACCTGGAAAAGATCAAGACCACGCTGCCCGCGGGTCTCGTCGGCGAGATCCCGGACGTGACTCTCTGCGGCGAACCGCAGGCACAGGAAGGAACGTGCGGCGCGGCCAGCAAGATCGGCACCGCCACGGTGACCGCCGGCTCAGGCAGCTCGCCGTACACGTTCTCGGGGCCGGTGTACATGACCGGGCCCTACAACGGAGCGCCCTTCGGTCTGTCGATCGCCGTGCCGGCCGTGGCGGGGCCGTTCAACCTCGGTCTCGTAAAGACGCGCTCGACGATCAACATCAATCCGACGACGGCGCGCGTGACGGCCGAAACGACGCTGCCCACGATCGTCGGCGGGATACCGATCCGCCTGCGCTCGCTGAGCGTGGACGTCAACCGGCAAGGCTTTCTGTTGAACCCGACCAACTGCTCGACCGAGTACACGGAAACGAGTCTGACGTCGACGTTCGGCGGGACGCAGACGGGCCTCAATTCGCCGCTTCAGGCAGAAGGCTGCAGCTCGCTCGCGTTCAAGCCGGCATTCGTGGCGTCGACGGCGGCCAAGCACTCGAAAACCAACGGCGCGAGCTTGGTGACGACGCTCACGCAGCCCGGCGGCCAGTCGAACATCAAATCGGTGCTCGTGACGCTGCCGAAAGCGCTGCCGTCGCGTCTGACGACGCTGCAGAAAGCGTGCCTGGCGAAGACGTTCGAAGAAAATCCCCTCAGCTGCGCGAAAGTGTCGCCCGGCTCTGAAGTGGGAAGCGCCACCGCGGTGACGCCGGTGTTGCCGGTGGCGATGAAAGGTCCCGCGTTCCTCGTCTCGCACGCCGGCGAAGAATTCCCGAGCCTCGAGCTCGTGCTCGAAGGCGACGGCGTGCGTACGATCGTCGAAGGCAAGACGAACATCAAGCGCGGGATCACGACGACGAACTTCGAGGCGACACCGGATGTGCCGGTCTCGAGCATCACCGTCAACCTTCCGGTCGGGCCGCACTCGGCGCTGACGACGGAAAAACTCACGACCAACCTGTGCACCGCGAAGTTGCTGATGCCGACGATCATCACTGGCCAGAACGGCAAGCAGACCAAGCTCAGCACGGTGATCGCGCCGACCGGCTGCGGCGTGCAGATCGTCGGGCACAAGGTAGTCGGAAACACCGCCTACCTGACGGTCAGGACGTATGCGGCCGGGCGCATCAGCGGCAGCGGCAGCGGCCTGTCGACCGTCAGAAGGACGCTCGGCGCCGCGAGCAAAGCCACGACGTTGAAGGTCCCGCTCTCCAGCAGGGGACGCAGCAAAGGCCGGCCGTTCAAGGTCAAAGTCAGGGTCGGCTTCGTACCGAAGAAGCCCGGCGCGCACTCGACCGCGAACGTAACGGTGACGTTCCGCTAGCGGTCCGCGAAGCCTGCGGGAGCGCTGGAGGCGGCCGCGCGGCCGCCTCCAGCCGGCTGGCCCATGCCGTACATTGTCGGCATGGATGTCGTTACGGGTACGGATACCTCGTCGTCTGCCGCGGGCATCGGTGGCCTGCTGGCCGGCATCCGCCACCTGACCGCGCTCGCCGACGGCGCCACCAACGCGGACGCCGTGTATCGCATGCTCGCGCGCGAGCTGCTGTCGCTGCCCGGCGCCGATGAGGTGCACATCCACCACCTGCTCGTCGACGGCGACCGCGACGAGGAGCTGGTGGCGGTGTATCTGTCCGGCGGCATCGGCCGGCTGAGCTATCTGCTGCCGCGCGTCGAGCGCCCACCCGGCGTGAGCTGGGTCGCAAACACGCGCAACAGCTTCCTCGCGGCCGACGCGGAGGGTCTGACGACTGGAATGCCGCGGCTGGCGGAGACGGGAGCGGTCACGTGCGCGCTGCTGCTGGCGCTCGCGGAGCGCGGCGAGGTCGAGGCGGTGGTGGTGCTGGTGCGCCGCTACGACGAGGTCTTCGACACCTCGCAGGTCGAGCTCGCGGCAGCGCTCGTCGAGCAGGCCGCGACCACGCTCGCGCTCGCGCGCGCTCGCGCCGAGGCGGGCACGGACGCCGTCACCGGCTGCATGAACCACCGCGCCATGCGCCGGCGCTTGGATGAGGAGATCGGCCGCGCGACGCGCACCGATGGGCCGCTGTCCGCGCTGTTGATCGATCTCGACGAGTTCAAGGCGGTCAACGATCGCTACGGCCATCAGGCCGGCGACGCGCTGCTGCGCGCGGTCGTGCAGGCGCTCGTCGGGGAGTTCCGCGCATTCGATCGCGTCGCTCGCTACGGCGGCGACGAGTTCGTCGTGATCCTGCCCAACGCCGAGCTCGACAGCGCCGCCGCCGCGGCGAGCCGCGCGCTCGAGCGGCTGCGGGCGATCCCCGCCCAGAACGGCATCGGCGCGAGCGGCGTCTCGGCCTCGATCGGGGCGGCACAATGGCGCGCGCCGATGGGCGTCGACGAGCTGCTCGAAGCATGCGACGCCGCGCTCCTGCGCTCAAAGCGCCAGGGCAAGGGGCGCGTCACGCGCGCCCCCGCGGCGCCCTCCCAGGAATAGAAACGGCCGCTGGCGACGCGGCCGGGCGCCGGCGGAGATCTGTGCCGGGTCGCGACGGCGACTCTGCGAGACTGGCGGTAGGGCGCGAGGGTTACGGTACAAACGCGGATCGCACGGGAGAGATGCCCCATGTCGGAGAACAGCTTTGGCGCCAAGGACACGCTCGATGTCGGCGGGTGCGCGTATGAGACCTTCCGTCTGGACGCGCTGCAGCAGCGCTTCGACGTGCAGCGGCTGCCGTTCTCGCTGAAGGTGCTGCTCGAGAACCTGCTGCGCACCGAGGGCAACGGCTCGGTCACGGCGGCGGACGTCGAAGCGCTCGCCAGCTGGGACGCCAAGGCCGAGCCGAGCGAGGAGATCGCGTTCACCCCCGCGCGCGTGCTGATGCAGGACCTGACGGGTGTTCCCGCCGTCGTCGACCTCGCGGCGATGCGCGATGCGATCGCGCGCATGGGCGGCGACGCCGCCAAGATCAACCCGCTCGCGCCCGCCGAGCTCGTGATCGACCACTCGGTGCAGGTCGACGCGTTCGGCACGCGCGACGCCTTCCGCGTCAACGCCGAGCGCGAGTTCGAGCGCAACCAGGAGCGCTACGTGTTCCTGCGCTGGGGCCAGGGAGCGTTCGACGACTTCGCGGTCGTGCCGCCCGACACCGGGATCGTGCACCAGGTCAACCTCGAGTACCTCGCGCGCGTCGTCTTCGCGAACGAGAAGACCGGGCAGGCCTACCCGGACACGCTCGTCGGCACCGACTCGCACACGACGATGGTCAACGGGCTCGGCGTGCTCGGCTGGGGCGTCGGCGGCATCGAGGCCGAGGCCGCGATGCTGGGTCAGCCGATGTCGATGCTGATGCCGCAGGTACTCGGCTTCCGCCTGCACGGGCAGCTGCCCGAGGGCGCGACCGCGACCGACCTCGTGCTGACCGTCACCGAGATACTGCGCGAGCGCGGCGTCGTCGGGAAGTTCGTCGAGTTCTACGGCGCCGGGCTCGCCGGGCTGCCGATCGCCGACCGCGCGACGCTCGGCAACATGTCGCCCGAGTTCGGCTCGACCTGCGCGATCTTCCCCGTCGACGCCGAGACGCTCGCCTACCTCGAGCTGTCCGGGCGCGCGCCCGAGCAGATCGCGCTCGTCGAGGCCTACGCCAAGGCGCAGGGTCTGTGGCACGACGAGCACTCCGAAGCGCCGACGTTCTCGGACACGATCGAGCTCGACCTCGCGAGCGTCGAGCCGAGCATCGCCGGGCCCAAGCGCCCGCAGGACCGGATCGCGTTGAGTCACGCGCAGTCCTCGTTTCGTGAGGCGCTCGGTGGCTACGTGCCCGGCTACGACGCGCGCGACGAGGCCGGCGCGGAGAGCTTCCCGGCCAGCGACCCGCCCGCCAACGGCGATGACGAGCCGCGCGCCGATGACGGCGGGCCGAGCTACGTCGAAGGCGTCGAGGATGGCGGCGTCGGCGTCAAGACCGCCGGTGCACGCTGCACGCTGGCTGACGGCACCGAGGTGGAGCTCGACCACGGCCACGTGGTGATCGCCGCGATCACGAGTTGTACGAACACCTCCAACCCGTCGGTGATGATCGGCGCGGGCATCCTCGCCCGCAACGCGCTCGCGCGCGGCCTGCGCTCGAAGCCGTGGGTGAAGACCTCGCTCGCGCCCGGCTCGAAGGTCGTGACCGAGTACCTCGACAGCGCGGGCCTGACAGAGCCGCTCGAGCAGCTCGGCTTCAACCTCGTCGGCTACGGCTGCACGACCTGCATCGGCAACTCGGGACCGCTGCCCCAGGAGGTCTCTCAGACCGTCAACGAGTCTGACCTCGCGGTCGTGTCGGTGTTGTCGGGCAACCGCAACTTCGAGGGCCGCATCAACCCGGACGTGAAGATGAACTACCTGGCCTCGCCGCCGCTGTGCGTCGCGTATGCGCTCGCGGGCACGATGGACATCGACATCGTCAACGACCCGCTGGGGCAGGACGAGCACGGCGAGGACGTCTGCCTGCGAGACATCTGGCCCTCCGCGCGCGAGATCGCGCAGACGATCGGCGAGGCGGTGCGCGCGGACATGTTTCACAAGAGCTACGGCGAGGTGTTCGCGGGCGACGCCAACTGGAACAGCCTGGCGGTGCCCGACGGCGAGCGCTTCGCGTGGGACCCCGACTCGACGTACGTGCGTCTGCCGCCGTACTTCGACGGCATGCCCGCCGAGCCCGAGCCCGTGCGCGACATCGCGGGCGCGCGCGTGCTCGCGCTGCTCGGCGACAGCGTCACGACCGATCACATCTCGCCCGCCGGCTCGATCAAGCGCGACGGGCCCGCCGGGCTGTACCTGCAGGAGCAGGGCGTCGCGCCGCGCGACTTCAACTCCTACGGAGCGCGCCGCGGCAACCACGAAGTGATGATGCGCGGCACGTTCGCCAACATCCGCCTGCGCAACCTGCTTGGCCGTGACATCGCCGGGCTCGAGCCCCTGCCCGAGGGAGGCAACACGTACTATCTCGCTGGGTCGGACGCCGCCCGCCCTGCGCAGATGTCGATCTACGACGCGGCCATGCGCTACATCGAGGCGGGCATCGACCTGGTCGTGCTCGCCGGCAAGGAGTACGGCACCGGCTCTTCGCGCGACTGGGCCGCCAAGGGCACGAAGCTGCTCGGCGTGCGCGCCGTGATCGCGCAGAGCTTCGAGCGCATCCACCGCTCCAACCTGATCGGCATGGGCGTGCTGCCGCTGCAGTTCCCAGACGGCGAGAGCGCCGGCTCGCTCGGGCTCGGCGGCGCGGAGACGTTCTCGATCGCGGGCCTCGCCGAGGCGATGGCCAACGGCGGCGGTCCACCGCGCACCGTCAGCGTGCGCGCCGAGCGCGAGCGCGCCGAGGCGATCGAGTTCGACGCGACGGTGCGGATCGACACACCGCGCGAGGCCGACTACTTCCGCCACGGCGGCATCCTCCAGTACGTGCTGCGCACGCTGTTGGCGGCAGCGGCATGAGCCCCAGCGCGCGCAAGGCACCGAAACGCCCCGGCAGACGATCGACGACACAAGCCGGCTTCACGCCGCTGCTGCGCGAGCTGCTGCTCGCGCGCGGCCCGTCGGGCTATGAGACCGCGCCCGCCGCCGTGTGGCGCGAGGGCGCCGGTGAGTTCGCCAAGCTCAGCACCGACATCGTCGGCACGCCGCTCGCGCTCGTCGCGGCCAAGCGCGGGTTCCAGAAAGACGCGCGGCGGCTGCTCGTGATGGGTCACATCGACGAGATCGGGCTGATCGTCACGCACATCGACGACGACGGCTACCTGTGGTTCCGCGAAGTCGGCGGCTGGGATGCGCAGATCCTCGTCGGCCAGCGCGTGGTGCTCGACACGCGCGACGGCGCCGTGCCAGGCGTGATCGGCAAGAAGCCGATCCACCTGCTGCGCGGCGAGGAGCGCAAGAAGGTCGCCGAGGTCCGCGATCTGCACATCGACGTCGGCGCACGCGACGGCGATGAGGCGCGCAAGCTCGTGCGCATCGGCGACGTCGCGGTGATCGACGCCGAGCCGCTGGAGCTCCCCAACGGACGGCTCGCCTCGCGCGCGCTCGACAATCGCCTCGGCTCGTTCGTCGCGCTCGAGGCGGCGCGCATCGTCGCGCGGGCGGGCGGCGCGCGCTGGGAGACGGCGGCCGTCGCCGCGGTGCAGGAGGAGACCGTGTTCGGCGGCTCGCGCACGAGCGCGTTCTCGCTCGAGCCGGACGCGGCGATCGTCGTCGACGTCACGCACGCGACCGACGCGCCCGGGATCGACGTCAAGGAGGCGGGCAAGCACGAGCTCGGCTCAGGCCCTGTCATCTCGCGCGGCTCGACGCTCAACGACGGTGTGTTCGAGCTGCTCTACGAAGCCGGCGAGGCCGAGAAGATCCCGTTCACGGTCGAGGCCTCCGGGCGCAACACCGGCACGGACGCCGACGCCGTGCATCTCAGCCGCGGCGGCGTGCCCACCGCGCTCGTGTCGATCCCGATTCGCTACATGCACTCGCCGGTCGAGCTCGTGCAGCTCGAGGACGTGCACGCGGCGGCGCGGCTGATCGCGGCGGCGGCGCTGCGCTTGACGCGCGAGACCTCGTTCGCGCGCTAGGCGAGGCTCAGCCCCGACGCGAGCCCACAGTCAGTCGCGGCGCTCGTGCGGCCCGCGCGCCGGCGAGCTCGCTCGCCTAACGAAGCGGGATCACGATCGCGAGCTGGCGCGAATGTGCCAGCAGCGTCCCGTCGGCGGCCCAGATCGACCCGTCCTCGACGAAGAAGCCGTCGTGGATCAGCTCGGTCGTGGTCTGCGCAAGGCACAGCTCGCGCGGATCGGCGCCGGGCGCCGCGTGCATTCGCGCGCGAAAATGCACCGTCAGGTCGACCGTCGGCACGGCCGCCGGCTCCGACATGCGCATGTAGGGAGCCGGGATCAGCGCGTCGCTGAAGAACGCGA